>NZ_RAWL01000301.1:0-10783 GCF_003668885.1 Corallococcus sp. AB049A
GGACGGCGGAAGGGGTGGGGGACTACTTCAGGTCCAGGATGGGCCAGTTGTACGCGCGCGCGAGCGAGCGCAGCCGCAGGTCCGGGTTCACCGCGGTGGGCCGTCCCACCACGGCGAGCATGGCGTAGTCGGAGGCGCTGTCCGAGTAGCCGTGGCACTGGTTGAGGGCCAGGCCCTCGCGCTCGCAGTAGGCGCGGATGGCGTTGGCCTTGTTGGCGCCTTCGATGATGGGCGGAATCACCTTGCCGGTGGCCTTGCCGCCCACGAACTGCATCTTGTTGGCGATGACGTCGTCGCAGCCCAGGTGCCGGGCCAGCGGGCGCATGGTGAAGTCCAGGGCACCGGTGACGAGCACGATGCGGCAGCCGGCACGACGCGCCTCGTCGATGAGGTCCTGCGTCTGCTCGTACAGCGCGGGCTTGAGGACGTCCTCGAACATGTCCTCCGCGATGGTGACCAGGCGGTCCTCGCTGAGGCCCGAGTAGTACCGGTAGAAGAACTCGTTGAAGGCCTTGCGGTTGACGGCATCCAGGATGCCGAACACCGGCAGACCCAGGGCGGTGCCCAGGGTGCGGCCCGCGATGCCCCGGAGCGAGCCCCGGTTCGTCGCGTAGTAGGCGTAGACGTGGACGATGTTCGTCCGGACCAGCGTCCCGTCGACGTCGAAGAAGGCGGCTTTGGCGGGCACTTTGGGGGGCATGGGCGGTCGGGCTTCCTCCCATCCTGGGGGGGGTCCGGTCAACGACAGTGGAAGGGCCGGCGTGGGCGGCCGGCCCTTTGGGGACATGGGGCTATAACCAGCCCTGCGCGCGATACCATTCACCACTGCGAGTGATGGACTCCGCCAGCCCCCGGCGCGGCCGGAAGCCCAGCAGGCGCTCGGCCTTGGCCCCAGAACACGTCCAGGCCGGGGCCAAGAGCTGCCGCGCCAGCTTCCGGTTCAGGGGGAGCTTCCTGCCCGTCAGCCGCGTCACCCCGTCCGCCGCCGTGGCCAGGGCCGTCAGCACCGCCGGGGACAGCCGCCAGGTGCGCGTCTTGAAGCCCAGCGCCTTCGCCCCCAGGTCCTGCATCTCCTCCAGGGTCAGCCGCTCCGGGCCCGCGCAGAAGAACGCCTGGCCCAGGGCCTCCGGCTTCTCCGCCAACACGAGCAGCAGGTCCACCACGTCCTCCACGTCCACCAGCGACAGCGGCCGGGGGCCTCCGGACAGCTCCAGCCGGATGCCCTGCTTGCCCAGCTTGAAGAACGTCAGGTTTTCCCTGTCCCCGGGCCCCAGGATGCGCGGCGGGCGGATCACCGTCACGGGCAGCCGGTCCCCGAAGGAGAACGCGATGCGCTCCGCCTCCGCCTTGCTCTCCCCGTAGAACTCATGGGGATGGAAGGCGTCCTCCTCCACATGGGGGCGCTCCGGGGTGGAGGGGCCGTGGGAGGCGAGCGAGCCGCACATCACCAGCCGGGGACGGGGCTCCGGCAGGGCGGCCATGGCCTCGCAGACAAGGCGGGTGCCTTCGGCGTTGACGCGCATGAACTCGTCGCGCTGCGCGGCGCGGCGGATGCCGGCCAGGTGGAAGACGACGTCCACGCCCTTCACCGCATGGGCCAGCGAGGCGGGGTCCGTCACGTCGCCCACATGCCGCGTCCAGGGGTGGCCCTCCAGGGCCTTCTCCAGCTCCCGGGTGTCCGTGGTGGGGCGCAACAGGCATGAAACCCGGTCGCCGCGGGAGGCCAGCGCGCGTGCGAGCCAGGTCCCCAGGAAGCCGCCGGCGCCAGTGATGAGGGCATTCATGGGTGCTGTTTCATCCGAAAAGCCACATCCCGTCCACCGCCGAAATGGGCGGGGGTCTGCCCGAGTGAGCGCGCGCTCCGGATGCCGACTTTCCGCCTCCGGACGCGTCGCGAAGCACAATCCCCGAGGGGAAACGGGCTCCGGAGCCGGTTTCTGGGCCCCCGGACGCGCCGCGAGGGTTCCGTTCCCGAGGGAAGAATGCGCTGCGGGGCCGAGTTCTAGCCTCCGAATCCATTGCTCCGAGGGGGCCCAGAGGGAAAAAGCGCGCGATGGACGCTGTTTTTCGCTCTAGGCCGTGCTACTACGCGCCATCGGCTCTAGCTTGAAGATGCAAGCACGCCGTGCAACGTCCCCTTCGGAGGGGAGGAGACACAAGACGAATGGCCGCCAAGAAAGCCGCTGCGAAGAAGTCTGCCCCTGCTGCCGCGAAGAAGGCCCCTGCCGCCAAGAAGGCCGCGGGCCGTAAGCCCAACGCTGCGTTCATGAAGGAGATGACGCCCTCCGCTGAGCTGGCGGCGATCGTCGGTTCCAAGGCGCTGCCCCGCACCGCGGTGGTCAGCAAGATCTGGGACTACATCAAGAAGAACAACCTCCAGGACGCGAAGAACAAGCGCCAGATCAACGCCGACGACAAGCTGAAGCCCATCTTCGGCGGCAAGAAGAACGTCACCATGTTCGAGATGACCGCGCTGGTGAACAAGCACCTGAGCTGAACGGTGCAGGGCCCGTCGGGGCCGTCGCCGGTCGCCCGAAGGACCCTGGGGGCTCGTCACGCATCGCGCGCGACGGGCCCTCCGCTTTTTCCCCCTCTGACAGGGCGGCCGTGCGGAGCGTTGAAAAGGGGGCGAAGGCGCATCTGCCCGCTGGCGGACGCGCCGCGTCGGGCCTACCTCTGGGGCCCATGTTCCACGACGGTCTTGAGGCAGGGGAGCGCGCCGCGCGGCAGGCGGACGCGGATGGCACGCACACGACGGTGGAAGCCCAGGCGGACGCCCTGTTCGACCAGGTGCGACGCGAGCTGCAATCGCGCCGCGTCACGCCGCTGTCCACCTACCGGATGCAGCTGCACCAGGGCTTCACCTTCAACCATGCGAAGGCGCTGGTGCCGTACCTGGCCCGGCTGGGCGTGAGCGACTTCTACGCGTCGCCCTACCTCAAGGCCACGCCCGGCAGCACCCACGGCTACGACTGCGTGGACCACCAGCGGCTCAACCCGGAGGTGGGCACGGCGGAGGAGCACGCGGCGCTCTGTGACGCCCTGCGCGAGCACGGCCTGGGGCAGGTGCTGGACGTGGTGCCCAACCACATGGGCATCGAGCGGGACAACCGGCTGTGGCTGGACGTGCTGGAGAACGGCCCGTCGTCCGTCTACGCGAAGTTCTTCGACGTGGACTGGCGGCCGGTGAAGGACGAGCTGGCGGACAAGGTGCTGCTGCCCATCCTGGGGGACCAGTACGGCATCGTGCTGGAGCGTGGTGAGCTGAAGCTGTCCTACGAGTCCGGCGCCTTCTACCTGCACTACTACGACCACCGGCTGCCGGTGGCGCCGCGCCAGTACGCGAGCATCCTCAAGCACGGCCTGGAGCGGCTGCAGAAGCAGCTGGGCCCGGAGTCGCCGCACCTGGTGGAGCTGCTCTCCATCATGACGGCCCTGGACCACCTGCCGCCGCGCACGGAGGTGGAGCCGGCGAAGGTGATTGAGCGCCACCGCGAGAAGGAGGTCATCAAGCGCCGGCTGGGCGCGGTGGTGGCGGACAGCCCGGAGCTCATGGCGTACGTGGAGGAGAACGTCCGGGTGTTCAACGGCACGCCCGGCAACGTGCGCTCCTTCGACCTCTTGGACAACCTGCTGCAGCACTGCAGCTACCGGCTGGCGCACTGGCGCGTGGCGGGCGAGGAGATCAACTACCGCCGCTTCTTCGACATCAACGGCCTGGCCGCCATCCGCGTGGAGGACCCGGACGTCTTCCAGGAGGCGCACCAGCTCATCTTCGACTGGCTGCGCGAGGACCGCGTCACGGGCATCCGCATCGACCATCCGGACGGCCTCTTCGACCCCACGGCCTACTTCCTGAACCTGCAGGAGCGCTTCTTCCTGGAGCGCGCGCGCGCCCGCTTCAACGCGGGCAAGAAGGACGGGGACGACGCGCGGTGGGCGGAGGTGGAGACGCTGTTGCGCGCGAAGTGGCGCAGCGAGGTGATGGACACGCCGGACAGCCCGCTGCGCCGGGCGCTGTTCGTGGCGGTGGAGAAGATCCAGGGCGGCCGCGAGCGCATCCCGGACGCGTGGGCGGTGCACGGCACCACCGGCTACCGCTTCGCCAACGCGGTGAGCGGCCTGTTCGTGCACCCGGCCGCGGAGGCGCACCTGACGGAGACGTACGAGCGCTTCGCGGGCGGCACGCAGGACTTCGCGGAGCTGGTGTACCAGAAGAAGCTGCTCATCATGCGCGTGAGCATGGCCAGTGAGATCAACGTGCTGGCGCACGAGCTCAACCGCATCTCGGAGATGAACCGCCGCACGCGCGACTTCACGCTCAACAGCCTGAGGCGCGCGCTGGTGGAGTTCATCGCGCTGTTCCCCGTCTACCGCACCTACGTGGACGGCTGGCGCGCGGAGCTGGACGTGCGCGACGTGCAGTACATCGAGTGGACCCTCCAGCGCGCCAAGGAGCGCAACACCACCACCAACGCCTCCATCTTCGACTTCCTGCGCGACATCCTGCTGGGCCGCTACCCGGACCACGTGGGGGACGACGAGAAGGCGGTGATGCTGCGCTTCGCGATGAAGCTCCAGCAGGTGACGGGCCCCGTCATGGCCAAGGGCCTGGAGGACACCGTCTTCTACATCTACAACCGGCTGGTGAGCCTCAACGAGGTGGGCGGCGAGCCGGAGCACTTCGGCATGCGCTCCACCATGTTCCACCTGCGCAACCAGGAGCGCGCGGAGCGCTGGCCGGCGAGCATGCTCACCTCCAGCACCCACGACACCAAGCGCAGCGAGGACGTGCGCGCGCGCATCAACGTCCTCACGGAGCTGCCGGAGGTCTGGCGGGAGAAGGCGCGCGCCTGGGCGGACCTGACGCAGCCCTTCGTCAGCCACCTGCCCTCCGGCCCCGCGCCGTCGTCCAACGACGTCTACCTCTTCTTCCAGACGGTGGTGGGCGCGTGGCCCATGGGCGAAGCGGTGCCCGCCGCAGAGCTCAAGGAGTTCCACCGCCGCGTGCGCGAGTACATGGGCAAGGCCATCAAGGAAGCCAAGGTCCGCACGTCGTGGACCAACCCGGACGGCTCCTACGACGACGCGGTGGCGCGCTTCGTGGACGCGTGCTTCGACCCGGCGAAGAGCCAGGCCTTCCTGGACGACGTGAAGGCGTTCAAGCGCCGCATCGAGCGCGCGGGCCAGCACAACGCTCTGGGGCAGCTGTTGCTCAAGCTGGCCTCGCCCGGCGTGGTGGACACGTACCAGGGCTGCGAGCTGTGGGATTTGTCGCTGGTGGACCCGGACAACCGCCGGCCGGTGGACTACGCCCTGCGCGAGCGGCTGCTCACGGCGCTGGACGACGCGGCGGCGAAGGACCGGCAGGCGCTGTGCGCCAGGCTGTCCGGGGACATGGACGACGGGCAGGTGAAGCTCTTCGTCCTGGCCCAGGCGCTGCGGCTGCGCCAGAAGTACGCGGACCTCTTCCGCGCCGGCGGGTACGAGGCGCTGGAGCTGTCCGGGCCGCGCTCGCCCGCGGCGGTGGGCTTCGCGCGCACGCACGGTGACAGCGTGCTCATCGCCTGCGCGCCGCGTTACACCCTGGAGGCGCTGGAGTCCGGGGGGCTTTCGCAAGCGTACGACGGTACGTTCCTGAACCTTCCGGAGGCATATGCGGGCATGATGTTCCGCAATGTCTTCACCGGGAACACCGTCCGTCCCCAGCAGGGGCCGGGCGGCGTGGGGCTGGCCCTGGGGCCGCTCCTCGCCCAGTTCCCGGTGGTGCTGCTGGAGAGGAGCACTGGATGAGAAGGGCCGAGGTGCTTCCAGGGAAGCCGTTTCCCTTGGGCGCCACGTACGACGGGAACGGCGTGAACTTCGCCGTGTTCAGCGAGCACGCGAAGAAGGTGGAGGTCTGTCTCTTCGACCCCGCCGACCCCAGGAAGGAGACGCGCCGCTTCCCGTTGCTGGAGACCTCGAACCACGTCTGGCACGGCTACATGCCAGGCGTGCACGCCGGCTGCCTCTACGGCCTGCGGGTTCACGGTCCGTATGAACCGAAGAAGGGCCTGCGCTTCAACCCGCACAAGCTCCTGGTGGACCCCTACGCCCGCGCGCTGCACGGCCAGGTGGACCACAAGGCCCCCATCCACGCCTACGTGCACGGGGGCAAGGAGGAGGACCTGGTGATGGACACGCAGGACGACGCCTGGGGCGTGCCCAAGGCGGTCATCCTGTCGGACGGGTTCGACTGGGAGGGCGACAAGCGGCCGGAGATTCCCTGGAACAAGACGGTCCTCTACGAGCTGCACGTGAAGGGCTTCACGAAGCTCCACCCGCGCGTGCCGGAGCACCTGCGCGGCACGTACGCGGGCCTGGCGCACCCGGCCTCCATCGAACACCTGAAGAAGGTGGGCGTGACGAGCGTGGAGCTGCTCCCCATCCACGCCTTCGTGGACGAGCCGTTCCTCACCCAGAAGGGGCGCTCCAACTACTGGGGCTACAACACGCTGGGCTTCTTCGCTCCGGACGCGCGCTACAGCGCGTCGGGCTCGCTGGGCGAGCAGGTGGCGGAGTTCAAGGGGATGGTGAAGCTGCTGCACCGCGCGGGCATCGAGGTGATTCTCGACGTGGTCTACAACCACACCTGCGAGGGCAACCACCTGGGGCCCACGCTGTCCTTCAAGGGGCTGGACGCCGGCGCGTACTACCGGCTCAGTGAGAAGGACCCGCGCTACTTCATGGACTTCACCGGGTGCGGCAACTCGTGGAACGCCACGCACCCGTACGCGCTGAAGCTCATCGCGGACTCGCTGCGCTACTGGGTGGAGGAGATGCACGTCGACGGCTTCCGCTTCGACCTGGCGACGACGCTGGGACGGGACAGGCACGGCTACGACACCCGCGCGGCCTTCTTCCAGATCCTCCACCAGGACCCGGTGCTCTCCCGCGTGAAGCTCATCGCGGAGCCCTGGGACGTGGGGGACTACGGCTACCAGGTGGGCAATTTCCCGGTGCTGTGGAGCGAGTGGAACGGCAAGTACCGCGACACCATGCGCCGCTACTGGAAGGGCGACGACCGGCAGGCGGCGGAGATTGGCTCGCGGCTCACCGGCAGCTCGGATTTGTTCGCGCTGTCCGGCCGCAAGCCCACGGCGAGCGTGAACTTCGTCACCGCGCATGACGGCTTCACGCTGCACGACCTGGTGACGTACAGCCAGAAGCACAACGAGGCCAACGGCGAGGAGAACCGCGACGGCGCCAACGACAACCACGCCTGGAACTGCGGCGTGGAGGGGGAGACGAACGACCCCAAGGTGAACGCGCTGCGCGAGCAGCAGAAGCGCAACTTCCTGGCGTCCCTCTTCCTGTCGCAGGGCATGCCCATGCTCGTCGCGGGGGATGAGATGGGCCGCACGCAGAAGGGCAACAACAACGCCTACTGCCAGGACAACGAGCTGTCGTGGGTGAACTGGGAGCTCAACGAGAAGCAGCGCCAGCTGCTGGACTTCACCTCCCGCATCATCAAGCTGCGGCGCGAGCAGCCGGTGCTGTCCAAGCGCCGCTTCTTCCGCGGCGCCCACATCTGGGACAGCGAGCTGAAGGACCTGGCGTGGTTCCGGCCGGACGGCAAGGAGATGAAGCGCGAGGACTGGGAGAAGCCCTACGTGCGCTCCCTGGCCTTCCTGCTGGGCGGGGACGCCATCGCCACGCCGGACGACGAGGGGCACCGCATCGTGGGGGACACGTTGCTGGTGCTGCTCAACGCGCACCATGAGCCCATCACCTTCATGCTGCCCGCGCTGGAGTGGGGCGCGGACTGGGAGCTGGTGGTGGACACGGCGGCCACCGGGGAGTCCCTGCGCACGCACACCCCGGCGGGTGGAAAGGTGCAGGCCGCGGGGCGGTCCCTGGCCGTCTTGAGGCGCCCGGCGACGGAATGGGAGTAGCCGGCCAGGCCCGTCCCGGGGTAGGCAGCGGACCCGATGATTCATTCGCTCTGGCCCTGGGTGGGCTTCAACGTCTTCGTCCTGGCGATGCTCGCCCTGGACCTGGGGCTGTTCCACCGCAAGGAGCACGCGGTGTCGCCGAAGGAGGCGACGCTGTGGACGCTCGTGTGGGTGAGCATCAGCCTCGCGTTCTGCGGAGGGGTGTACCACTACGGCGGCCAGGCCCCGGCGCTGGAGTGGCTGACGGCGTACGTCGTGGAGTACGCGCTGTCCGTCGACAACCTCTTCGTCTTCCTGATGGTGTTCGGCTACTTCCGGGTGCCGCCGGCGCACCAGCACCGGGTGCTCTTCTGGGGCATCCTGGGCGCGTTCGTGATGCGCGCGGTGCTGATCGTGGCGGGCACGGCGCTGGTGGCCCGCTTCGAGTGGCTCATCTTCCTGTTCGGCGCGTTCCTCGTCTACACGGCCTCCAAGATGCTCTGGGCCAAGGAGGACGAGGACGTGGACCCGGAGGCGGGCTTCATCGTGAAGATGTCCCGGCGCCTGTTGCCGGTGGCGCGTCAGGGCGAGGGCAGCCGCTTCTTCGTCCATGAGGACGGCCGGCGCAAGGTGACGCCGCTGTTCATCGTGCTGATGGTGGTGGAGGCCACGGACCTGCTCTTCGCCATGGACTCCATCCCGGCGGTGCTGGGCATCAGCAAGGACCCGTTCATCATCTACACGTCCAACGTCTGCGCCATCCTGGGCCTGCGCTCGCTCTTCTTCGTCGTCTCCAGCCTGATGGAGAAGTTCCACCTGCTGAAGGTCGCGCTGGGCGTCATCCTGGCCTTCGTGGGCGTGAAGATGCTCATCGAGCACTGGTTCAAGATCCCCATCGGCATCTCGCTGGCGGTGATTGGCGGCTGCCTCCTGGTGGCCATCCTGGCGTCGCTGGTGTTCCCCAAGCCCCCGGAGGCGGAGAAGGCCCCGGAGACGCCGGAGCGGGAGCAGGAGCGCGGCTGAAGGCCGCGGGCCGGGGCTCGGAGGCCCTTGCGTTTCGCTTGCATCGGGCGGGAGTCGCTGCCAAGTCTCCCGCCATGTCCACCGCCACCACCGACGGCATCCGCGTCACCGTGGAGCCGACCTTCTGGCCGGAGCGCAGCACGCCCGAGTCCGGGCAGTTCGCCTTCATGTACAAGGTGGTGCTCCTCAACGAGGGCACCGTCCCCGCGCAGCTGCGGGCGCGGCATTGGGTCATCACCGACGCCCAGGGGCACGTGGACGAGGTGAAGGGCGAGGGCGTGGTCGGCCGTCAGCCGCACCTCAAGCCCGGCGAGCGCTTCGAGTACACGAGCTGGGCGATGCTCAAGACGCCCTTTGGCACCATGCGCGGCAGCTACGAGATGGAGCGCCCGGACGGCACGCGCTTCGAGGCGCGCATCGCCGAGTTCGCGCTCACGCTGCCGCACGCGCTGCACTGACACGTCACCCAGGGCCTTCGCGCATGCCTGTGCCGACCACGAAGCGGGGACTGCTGCTCGTCAACCTGGGGACGCCGGACGCGCCCGAGTCCGGGCCAGTGCGCCGCTACCTGCGCGAGTTCCTCAACGACCCGCGCGTCATCGACATCCACCCGGTGGGGCGCTGGTTCCTCTTGAACCTCTTCATCCTCCCGTTCCGCCCCGCGAAGAGCGCGGAGGCGTACCGCAAGGTGTGGATGAAGGAGGGCTCGCCGCTGCTCGTGTACAGCCGCGCGCTGGAGGCGCGGGTGGCGGAGCGGCTGGTGGACGACTACGAGGTGGAGCTGGCCATGCGCTACGGCAACCCGTCGCTGCCGGACGCCATCGCGCGGCTCAAGGCGAAGGGCGTGTCGGAGTTCACGGTGCTGCCGCTGTACCCGCACGAGGCCGCGTCCTCCACGGCGTCGTCGCTGGCGCGCACGTATGAGGTGCTGGCGCAGGGCTGGGACGTCCCCAGCGTGCGCGCGGTGCCGGCGTTCTGGGACGACGCGGGCTTTTTGGACGCGTTCGCGGCGGTGGCCCGGCCGGTGATTGCCGACACGCGCGCGGACCACGTGCTGTTCAGCTTCCACGGGCTGCCGGAGCGCCACATGCGCAAGAGCGACCCGACGGGGCAGCACTGCCTGGCGTCCCAGGGCTGCTGCGACGCCATCACGGACGCGAACCGGCACTGCTACCGGGCGCAGAGCTTCGCGACGGCGCGGATGCTGGCCCAGCGGCTGGGGCTTCCGGAGGGCGGCTACACGGTGTCCTTCCAGTCGCGGCTGGGGCGCACGCCGTGGGTGAAGCCCTACACGGACCTGGTGCTGCCGGAGCTGGCGGCGAAGGGCGTGAAGCGGCTGGCGGTGATGTGCCCGGCCTTCGTGGCGGACTGCCTGGAGACGCTGGAGGAGATTGGCCTGCGCGCGAAGGAGCAGTTCGTGGAGGCGGGCGGCGAGTCGCTGACGCTGGTGCCGTCCCTCAACGCCCACCCGGAGTGGGTGGACGCCGTGGTGCGGATGGTGCGCGCTTCGGACGGCCCTGCGCCTACGGCGCGGGCGGGGTCGCGGTAGGCGTCGGCGCTGCCGCCGGTGCCTGCTGGGGGGCGCTGACGGGCGTGAGGCGGGCCTGGTAGGTGCCCGCGGGCAGGTTCACGGCGGGCTTCGCGGGGCCGTTGAGGGAGGTGGACAGGGTGCCCTCCCAGGAGCGCCACTGGCCGGCCTTCACCAGGAACTCGCCCTTGCCGGTGACCTTCACGGTGGCGCCCAGCTCGGTGCCTTCCGCCTGGGCGGCAGGGGCGGGGGCGTCCGCCAGCTCGTCGACGATTTCCGTGGCGCTCTCATGGCCCGCCACGTGCGGGCCCTTCTTGCC
>NZ_RAWL01000302.1:0-10777 GCF_003668885.1 Corallococcus sp. AB049A
GGGTGGGGCCTGCCTGCCTGCTGGCCGCGGACGGGCGCTCCGGTGACCACCTTCCAGGAGGTCCCGTCTCCCCTCACCGCCGGAGGTGTGCCATGGCCCAGGCCCACGAAACCGAAACCGAGAAGCAGGAACGTCACGCGCGGCGGCACGAAGCCCACCTGCGCGCCACCTACGCGATGTTCCTCCACCACCTGTGCGAACTGAGCGCGCTGCCCCCGGCGCTGGCGGAGTCCGCCGCCGTGTCGGTGCTGAGCGCGCTGGAGCGCCGGCTCATGCCCAACGGGGCGCGGAACCTGGAGTCCCAGCTGCCCCGGATGCTGGTGGAGTTCCTGCCGCCGCCCGAGGAGCGCCCCCGGCGCCCCCACCGCTTCGGCCGCGAGGAGCTGGTCGCGTCCGTGGCCGAGGACCTCCAGATGCCGGTGGACCAGGCGGAGCTGGTGGTCCGCGCGGTGCTGCGCGCCTTCCAGGACCAGATTTCAGAAGGCGAGGCGGACAAGGTGGCCAGCAACCTGCCCGCGGACCTGCAGGCCCTCTGGCGCCTCACGCAGTAGCGCGTGAGGCACCCCCTGCGCCCCTGAGCTACTCCGTGGGGCCGCTGCCCGCGCCGTCCCCGGTGGTGAACACCGGGGTGCCGCCGGGGATGCTGGGGTCGTGCGGCAGGCTGCCGCGCGGGCTGCGCAGGTAGACGAACGGTGTGGCGAAGAGGAAGTTGCTCACGCGTGACGTGTAGATGTCCGCGTAGCGCTCCACCTGCCGCGCCAGGTGGCTCTTGTCATTGCCGGCGCGGGTGAGCAGGCCCCAGTGCGGGTTGGACAGCTCCCCGGCCGCGCGGGCCATGGGGCCCAGCTCCGCGTCCAGCGCCTCCAATTCCGCGCGCAGCTCCGTCAGCCGCGTCACCAGCTCGCCCTCGGCGGTCTCCGAGCGGGGGCCGTAATGGTGGCGCCGCCGCTGCAGCTCCAGGCGCACCTGGCAGCTCTCCGCCTCCAGGCGCTCCTTCTTGAGCATGCGCTCGCCAATGCGCACCTCGGTGGCGCGGAACGCGGCGATGGCGCGCACCTCGTCCTCCAGCTCGCGCAGGATGAGCGCGGTGCGCCAGCGCAGCACGTTCTTGCTCACGTGCACGTCGCCGAACATGTGGTCGCCCACATAGAGGATTTCGTCGCCGGACAGGCCCAGGTGCCGCTCCAGCTCCAGCGCGCTGCCGCCGAAGTAGGGCTTGTTCTTGTCGAGCGGTCCGGAGTGCGGCCGCAACAGCGCCTCGCCGTTCGCCTCCACCACCTCGAAGAGGGTGGAGCGCGTGGTGAAGAACTCGGGCTTGCGCGCGCTGACGATGACCACGTCGAAGAGCTGGCGCCAGGTCATGCCCTCGGGCAGGTGCCGGTCGAAGGCGAAGTGCATCATGGGTTCCGTGTAGGCCCACTCGCTGTTGGTGATGAGCAGCACCTTCTTGCCGGCGTTCTTCTGGTCCAGCAGCGCGAGCGGCGTCTCCGGGTCGTCGATGACGTAGCGCTCGGGGTCCGCGATGATTTCGGCCTTGAGGCGCCCCTGCATGTGCGTGGCGTCCAGGTTCTTGCGCACGTGCTCGTAGAGGTCCACGTAGCCCATGGGGCCGGGGAGCTGGCCCGCGTCCAGGCGGTCCACCAGCTGCGCGTAGATGCAGGCCTCGGAGAGGGAGAAGAGCGTGTTGAGGAACACCCAGCGCCGGTCCGCCAGGTCGATGACGGTGCGGGTATAGGCCTCGCGCTGGGCCTCGAAGTCCATGGGGCGGCTGCCGTGGAGGGCCTTCTTCACGAAGCCGAAGCGGTTGGCCTTGAGGAGGTTGCCCTTCGCCGTATCGATGATGAGCCCGCGGATGGCGAGCATCGGGTCGAACGTCAGGTCCGCGACGGGCCAGCCCTGCTCCACCAGGCGGTCGCGAATGTATTCATAGGCGCGGCGTTCCCACGCCTCCACGCGGTAGTGGATGAGCGTGTAGTCCATGTCGTAGCCCACGGCCTTGATGGCACGCATGTTCAGCGTGCGGTTGCAGAACAGGCCGCGTTCGGGCGGGGGACCGGAGAAGTGAGGAGCCATGGGAGCAAGGCTTGCCAAGGCTTGCACGCAAAGTCGAGCGGCCCGTGCGCCCGCGTCGTCCCGTGGGCAGGCCCGGGTCGTCGGGGTGTCGGAAAGATGGGATACAGGTGACGCACGCGCCGCCGAGGGCCGGGCGGTGCGCGGAACCGAAGGGCAGAAGACATGTTGGGAATGACGCGGCGGTGGGGCCTGGCCCTGGCGGTGGTGCTGACGGCGGGCGTGGCGGGGGCGCAGGACTGGGAGACGGTGGCCACCTCGCCCTTCGTGATCAAGGTGCGGCCCCGGCCGGGGACGAAGGCCAAGGACATCTGGGCGGAAGGCGAACTCAAGGCGAGCGCGCTTCAAATCCAGACGGTGCTGGAGGACCAGGAGTCGTACCGGCTCTTCATGCCGTACGTGAAGGAGTCGCGGGTGGTGCGGCCCACGGACGACGGCGGGCGGCTCACGTACACGCGGCTGGACCTGCCGGTGGTGTCCTCGCGCGACTACATCTGTCACGTGGTGACGGAGTCGAAGGTCGCGCCGGATGGGACGGGCGTGTACCAGCAGCACTGGAAGGCGGAGCCGGACGCGTTCCCCGCCCGGCGGGACGTGGTGCGCCTGCGGCTGAACGAGGGCAGCTGGAAGGTGGAGCCCAGGGGCGAGGACACGTCCTGGGTCGTCTACAAGTTCACGGTGGACCCCGGAGGTTCCGTCCCCGGGTTCCTGGCCAGCGTGGGGCAGAACGACGCGGTGGTGGACACGCTGCGCGCGGTGGAGAAGCGGGCGAAGTCTCTGGCCACGAAGTAGGGGGAAGGAGGCAGGCGGGCCGGGTGTTCCATCCGGACGCCATGGCTGACAACTCCAAGATTGAATGGACGGACGCGACGTGGAACCCGGTGCGCGGCTGCGTGAAGCTGAGCCCCGGGTGCAAGCACTGCTACGCGGAGACGTTCGCGGAGCGCTTCCGGGGCGTGCCGGGCCACCCCTATGAGCAGGGCTTCGACCTGAAGCTGATTCCGGGGAAGCTCGCCGAGCCGCTGCGCTGGAAGGCGCCCAAGCGCGTGTTCGTGAACTCGATGAGCGACCTGTTCCTGGATGACGTCCCGGAGGCGTACATCGAGACGGTGGCGCGGGTGATGGCGCTGGCGGACTGGCACACGTTCCAGGTGCTGACGAAGCGCGCGGAGCGGATGCAGCGGCTGTTGTCCACGCGGCTCGCGTTCGCGGCGAGGCTGCCGAACGTCTGGTGGGGCGTGAGCGTGGAGGACCGCAAGTACGGCCTGCCGCGAGTGAAGCACCTGCAGGCGGTGCCCGCGCGGGTGCGGTTCCTGTCCATCGAGCCGCTGCTGGAGGACCTGGGCCCGGTGGACTTCACCGGCATCGACGGCGTGATTGTCGGAGGCGAGAGCGGCGCGAAGGCGAGGCCGCTGGACCCCGAGTGGGTGCGCTCGGTGCGCCGGCAGTGTGACGCTGCGGAGGTGGCCTTCTTCTTCAAGCAGTGGGGCGGCAAGCGCAAGGCGGCCGCCGGGCGGGAGCTGGACGGGCGCACGTGGGACGCGCTGCCCGCGAGCACGTCCGCGCCGTTCCCGGACGACGCCCGGCGCCTGCGCCTGCTGGACGAGGCCGAAGCGCTGGCGGCCCCGTGGCTGACGCCGCCGGCCGTCCTCAGCGCCGCCGCTTCAACTTGAAGAAGTCGATGAGCGCCTTGAGCTTGGGCGCCACCTGGACGCGGCTCGGGTAGTAGAGGAAGAAGCCGGGGAGGGTGGCGGAGTACGCTTCGAGCACGCGCACCAGCCGCTTCTCCGCGAGCAGCTTCCGGATGCGGCTCTCCGGGACATAGGCGAGCCCCATCCCGGCGACGGCGGCGTCCAGCACCAGCTCCGAGTCATCGAACACCGCGCGGCCCTCGACGGAGACCTCGATGCGCTTGCCGCCGTCGTTGAGTCCCCAGCGGAGGAGGCCGCCGGTGGTGCGGCTGCGGTAGTTGATGCAGTCATGCTCGCGCAGGTCGCGAGGGTGCTTCGGCTTGTCCCGGTTCGCGAAGTACGCCGGCGAGCCCACCACGTGCATGACGATGTCGCCGCTCACGGGGATGGCGATCATCTCGCGCTCCACGTGTTCACCGACGCGGAAGCCCGCGTCGAAGCCCTGCTGCACGATGTCGACGAACGCGTCATCCAGGTGGATGTCCACGCGGATGTCGGGATGGGCGGTGAGGAACTCCGCCAGGCGGGGGCCCAGCACCTCCTGGTACCCATAGCGAGGCAGGGTCAGGCGCAGGAGCCCCGAAGGCCGGTCCCGCAGCTCGCCCAGGGACTCGAAGGCGTCCCGCACGCCGAGCATCGCGGGCTCGAGCCGCGACAGGAATCGCGAGCCGGCCTCGGTGAGGCCCACGCTGCGGGTGGTGCGCTGGAGCAGCCGCACGCCGACGCGTTCCTCCAGGGCCCGGAGGCTCTGGCTCACCGCGGAAGGGGTGACGTGGAGCTCCGCGGCGGCGGCGGTGAAGCTGCGCCTGCGGGCCACCGCGAGGAACGCCATCAGGCCGGAGAGGTCGTCGCGCATTCCTTAGCGTAGCTACAAAGTGCTTCCAGTGACGACGCGTTTCGCTGCGGGGACCCGGGGCGTACTTCATGGGCCATGGAGGCGGTCATGAGCGCACAGGGCAGCGACAAGGTGTGGTTCGTCACGGGTTCGTCGTCGGGGTTCGGCCGGAGCATCGTGGAGGAGGTCATCGAAAGAGGGGAGCGGGTCGTCGCGACGGCGCGAGACCCGGGCACGCTGGAGGACCTGGTGGCGAGGGCCCCGGACCGGGTGCTCGCGGTGCGGCTGGACGTGACGAAGCCGGAGCAGGTGCGGGAGTCCGTCACGGCGGCGCTGAAGCGCTTCGGTGCCATCGACGTGCTGGTGAACAACGCGGGCTACTCGGTGCTGGGCGCGGTGGAGGAGACGAGCGACGCGGAGCTGCGCGCGGTGTTCGAGCCGCTCTTCTTCGGAGCGGTGGAGATGACGCGAGCGGTGCTGCCGCACCTGCGCGAGCGGCGGACGGGCATCATCGTGCAGGTCTCGAGTCTGACCGGACTGGTCGGGTACCCGGGTGCGGGGGCGTACAGCGCGGCGAAGCACGCGCTGGAAGGCATCTCCGAAGCGCTGGCGAAGGAGGTCGCGCCCTTCGGAGTGAAGGTGCTCCTCGTGGAGCCGGGCATGTTCCGCACGAAGCTGCTGGACACCGGCTTCCGGTCGATGCCGGAGCTGCCTGCCTACGCGGAGTCGATGGGCCCCACGCGAGCCTGGGTGGCGCAGTCCGCCGGCACGCAGCCCGGGGACCCCGTGAAGGCCGCGAAGGCCATCGTGGACGCGGTGGCCGCCGGAGCCCCGACGCTGCGCCTGTTCCTGGGGCCGGACGCCCCGGCGCCCATCCGCGAAAAGCTCACGCAGGTGACGGAGGACCTGAACCGCACGGAGCGGATCGCACTGTCGACCGGCTTCTGAAGAAGACCCGAAGAGCCCAGCCGCTCACGAGTCCCCAGATGCCACGAAGCATCCCACCCTCCTTGAGATTCACAGCATGGTCGCAGGCAGTCGGCTCCGCGGGCTGAAGGCCCTTCTCCGCGCATGTCTCACCGGATTCGGATGGGACGTGCTCCGGGATGGCCTGCGTCTCAGGGCAAGGAGGGTTCCCAGAGTCAGGCGCAAGGACCTCAAGTCCACGCTCCTCCGAGCAGGGGCGTGCCTCCTGGGCGCGATGAACCTCGGGAGCGGCAGGCTCCTTGGGACCAGGAGCAAAGGCATCCAGCACACGGTCATCGTGTGCCTTCATCAGCACCGGCAGGTCGTTCTGGATGGCCCGTGTATCGCGATCATGCAGGGCATCCTTCGCGCAGTTCACCCACTGGCGCAGCGGCTCACCTCCCAGGAGGGGCAGCAGTTGGGCCGCGCCGACCATGAAGGCCCGCTGAAGGGATTGCACGAGAAGCACGTGCCCGGGCCGGTCCGCCACCCGGGCCGCCAGCCGCAGCAACTCGAACTCCACCTGGGCGCAGGAAGCCCCCGACCCCCAGCGCGCCGCGTCCCAGAGTCCGAAGCAGATGCTCCCCAGTTGGTCCAGGTCCCGCTTGGATGCCCGTGCGCAGCAGTCGGACAGGAGTTCCACCAGCACCTGCCGCCGGAGGCTGAAGTAGCCCTCCAAGAGCCATCGGGCTTGCGCGGAGCGCACGTCATGCAGCGCCAGCCCCAGGTTCTCCAGCGTCAGCGACTCATCCAACGGCACCGCGCGCGTCTTGCGTCCAGGCCGCTGCACCACCACGCCCCGCGCCGCCAGCCGCCGCAGCGCCTCACGGATGGTGCCCCGGCAGACGTCATAGTGACGCGCCAGCTTCGCCTCCGAGCCGAACTGCCCGCTCGGGTGAATCCGTCCCAGCGCGATGTCGCGCTCAATCTGTGCTTCCACGTACGCCACGAGCCCACCGTGTCCCATCCCCATTCCCCTTCCTCGTTCCAGCATCGCCATCCAACCACAGGGGTCTGACACGGACGCGTGAGGGCCCCCCTCCGAAGCCGGACGAAAAAAACCTGTCCGACTGTCGGACAAGTTCGAGGGGACGGGCCCCATGCGGCGAAACCAGTCGGACAGGTTCCCGGGCTCGGGCCTTGGGTCGCGTAAACCTGTCCGACTGTCGGACAGGTTTTTTGCAATCGCGCCCGGCGGGCGGCTGCTGCCCGCCGCGTTGCCTCTGCGTTCATTGACGAGAGCGGGTCGCGGACGCTTCCGTCAGCCGCTGGGTCGGCGTGGATGGATCAGATGGAGGGGAACCGCACTCCTGGCAGGACGAGCAGCTGGGTTCCTTCCGCGTCCTGGAGCTCCAGTGTGTGGATGCCTCGGGCTTCCCGGGGCTGGGCTTCGGCTTCCACGATGATCCGGGCAGGTCCGCCTTCGGAGTCGGGGGCTGCCTCAATCACTTCCACGACCTTCAGGAGTTGCTGATTCGGTCCACGGAGGACCGCATGGGTGACGCTGCCGGAGAGTGGCACCCCTCCTGCGAATTCCAAGAGCACGGCGACCCGGCGCATGGAGCGGAAGCTCCTGAACCGTAACCCCGTGACGGGATCATCCATGTCCAACGTCTGGACTCCTCCTTGCCCCAGGGTCTTCTCGGAGAGGAGTACCGCCAGTCCCACGTCGGGACAGGCCTGCTTGTCGGACACGCCGCCATCCGCGGCTGCAAGAAACGGAAGCAGGAACAGGAGCACGCATCCTCCTATTCGTCGTACCGCCACACGCCCTTCACGGACATCAGGTTGGGAACGATGGCGGTGTTCTCGTCTCCCCCTTCACTGCGAGGAACGCCCCTCGTGTGGTCCGGGTTGAACCAGAGCTCGACACAGACAGGAAATGTTTCACCGGTCTTTTCCTGACGCAGTTGGGTGAAACGGCCGTAGACCCGTTTGGAGCCCACGTAGAGCGTGCCCGTCAGCATGGAGTTGTGCCTGACGCGCCCCTCGAACATATGCGTGTACACCGCGGCACGTCCCTCGCGGACGGTCACGAGCCCGGTCCTATTCGGGTCGAACTTGGCGGCCCACTGGATGCCTTCGATCTCCAGCTTCTGCATGGCCTCCTGCGCATCCAGGGGACAGTCCTCGGCGGGGGGCGTGGGCCGGTCCACCAGGGGCGCGCTGGCGCAGGCCATGCCCGCCACGCAGGACGCGAGCGTCGCGGCCTTGAGCGCACGCGCGGGTTTCGGAGACGGCGGAACAGGGGGCTTGGTCGTCACGGGAACGTGTTCCTCTTTCTGTGCCACCACGGGGGCGGCGACGGGAACACTGTGCGGGCGGTCCGGCGGGATCTCCAGTTTATGACCAAGTGGGGCGGAAACGCTCTCAGGGACCTGTGGGGTTGTATGGCGCGTCCAGCCCCGGAACAGGACCTCCCAGGTCCCGGGTCCCGCCAGCAGCAATCCCAGGCATGCCGCCACGCCCAGCCACCCCCAGGCCGGGAACCGGCGCGGGGCCGCCGGCTCGGGAGCGGGCCGGGGTCTGGGCGCGGGCGTCAGGTACGGCTGCGCCGGCCAGGACGGACGGCGGATCTGGTTCGGCGTGCCGGGGATCTCGTCGAAGAGGTGCGCCTCGAACGCCGCCGCTCCTCCGGACAGCAGCCCCCGCATCAGCTCCGAGTGCGCCGCCTCCCCCGTGCGCGGCCGCTGCTCCGGCTCCTTCTCCAGGAGCCGCAGGATGGCCCTCGACAGGGGCTCCGGCACCTGCGGGTTGATGTCCCGGGGCGTCGGCGGCAGCCGCTCCGTGATGGCCACCGCCAGGAGCTCCGGCTCCTGCCCCGGCGGGAACGGGAAGTGCCCCGTGACGGCCCGGTACAGGCACACGCCCAGGGCATACAGGTCGTCCGCCTCCCGGTACGGATAGCGCAGCTCCGGCTGCCTCCAGTGGCGCTGCTGGAAGCGGATGGCCTCCGGGCTGCGCAGGTGCAGCGTCCCCGGGGGCAGGGTGGTGGTCGTGAGCGTCGCGGCCCCCGTCTGGTCCCCGGCCCCGAAGTCGATGAGCACCGGCACCTGCTCCCTCGCGCGGACCAGGATGTGCTCCGGCTTCAGGTCGCGGTGCAACACGCCTCGCGCATGCAGCACCCCCAGCGTCATCGCCACCGAGCCCCCCACCATGGCCACCTGCCGGAACGTGGGGTTGACCGTCTCCGTCCAGGTGTGGAGCGCCAGCCCCTCCACGCAGTCCATGACGAAGTACGGCAGCCCCTCCACCGGATCCGGCCACCGCCCCGTGGCATGCACCCGCACCACGTTCGGATGCCACGCCCGGTCCAGCAGCAGCGCCATCTCCCGCAGCGCCCGGGCCGGGTCCGGATGCAGCGACAGCTTGAGCGCGAAGCTCCGCCCTGGCGCGTCCAGCGGCTCCACCTTGTAGACCGCGCCGTAGCCGCCCACGCCCAGCGTCCCCAGCACGCGCCAGCGCCCCACCACCGCGCCGGGCTGGAGCGCCCCCGGGAACACCTGTGACCCTTCCTGACCCATGAACCTCCAGGGTCGCATGAAGGGCACTCAACCTGGAAGGTCATCCGGGATGGGGTGCCGGAGCCAACCCTGGGCCGTGTGTTCCCAGGTCAGGAAGTCTCGCCTCGTGGAGCCCAGAGGAATGCTCCCAGCGGAACAGAGGGACGGTGACCGAAATGTGACATGAACGATGCGCGTATCAGCCCGGTGCTGTCAGACGGATTTGATGTATTAAGCCGCGTCTCATCGCAGCTCCCCCCCTCATCCAGGAGTTCCTGATGCGTCGTCTTGGCTCAGCCCTTCTCGCCGTGGGCATGCTCGTTGGTTGCGGTCCTGGTACCCAGGCGGAGACTCCCCCCGAGTCCGCTCCGTCCGCCGAGCAGCAGCAGCAGGCCCCCATCCTCACGACGACGAACGTCGACGTGGCCATCGAGTGCTCCGGCATCCTCGAGTTCGCGAACACGGCGTCGTACACGCTGCTCGACCGCTACCTGCCCAGCAACGTGGTCACCAACATCGTGAACCGCCGCGCCACCGCGCCGTTCACGTCGCTGGCGGACCTGTCCTCCGTGCCGCTCGTCGGCCCGACCCGGCTCAAGCAGCTGGAGGGCGGCGCCCGGACGATGGACTTCATCGACGCGGACTGTGTCGGCATCCTGGATGGCATCGCCATCTCGCGTGACGACCAGACCGCCATCGTCAACCTGGTGAACACCATTGATGACTCGGAGCTGCACGACGTCCTGCCGGACGCGTGGAACGGCGCCGTCAACCTGCTCAACACGCGCCCCTTCACCACCGCGCAGCAGATCGCCGACACGGCGGGCATCGGTGACGTGAGCTTCCGCAACATCCGCAACTCCGCCACCCTGAGCCGTCCGCTGGAGGCGCTCTTCACCGCCATCAACGCCATCCCCAGCAACGGCTCCTATGGCGCCACCACGCTGCGCCACTTCGACTGGTGGAACATCGCGTCCGCCAACCACTACTACCGTGACCAGAAGGAGTGCTTCGGCCTGGAGCCCACCAGCGTCCCGTACGGCGCCTCCATCCGCCCGAACCTGGCCAACGCCGCCGAGGTGCGCGCCGAGGTCCAGCGCGCCTTCGACTACGTCGGCGGTAATACCAAGGTCTCCGCCGCGGTCCGCGACGCGGGCTTCGCGAACCTGGACGCGCTGATCCAGGGCCGGTCCTTCAAGGGCTGCATCCTCACCTACGAGAACGACCCCTGGAGCCGCAACACCGTCCACATCTACGTGGACACCGTGAACGGCTTCAGCGTGATGACCGAGACCTGGTGGGCGGAGTAGTCCCCACCCCCTGACGTCCCGAAGCCCCGGTCTCCTCCCTGGGAGTCCGGGGCTTTTTCATGTCCGGAAGCAGGCAGGGCCCTGGCGGGCAGGCCGCCCCACCCCGTGGCGGGGAAGGAAACCGTGCATCCCCGCGTGTCTATGGGTATAGACACGCCCCATGTGCCCCCTGGTGAACACGAAGGACCTGATTGACGCCCAGGAGGTGGCGGGCCTGTTGCGCCTGGCCCACCCCAACAGCGTCAGCACGTACCTGCGCCGTTATCCGGACATGCCCCGTCCGGTGCTCGACCTGGGCGCCGGGCGCCCGCGCCTCTGGCTCAAACCCCAGATGCTCCGCTGGGCCCGCGCCCGCCAGGCCGCCGCCAACACCGACACAAGCTCCCGAGGCTCCCGATGACC
>NZ_RAWL01000303.1:0-10764 GCF_003668885.1 Corallococcus sp. AB049A
CCATTGCCCAGGTTGCCGCGTCCGGTGGTGATGCCGCGCGAGGAGACCTTGCCCGCCACGCCTTCACCGCGCTCGGCGCCGCCCTTGCCTGGATCCAGCTCAAGCCCGGTGCAGCCCGCCAGCCCCGCGCCGTCGGCCTGGAAGACACCGCCCAGGTAGCCCAGGCCGTCCGCGTCGACACGGCCGTCGTTGACCATCTTGCCCATCACCAGCATCGCGAGGATGCCGCCGGACTTGCCGTCCCACGACGACGCGGAGAGCCGCGCGCCCGCCTCGATGACGACGTCGGAGTACTCGGCCACGCGCACCACCTGGGCGCGCCCCGTGGCGTACGCGTAGCGCAGCGGCGCGGTCAGCGTCAGGACCGTGGGCACGGTGGTGGACACCGCCTCCACCCGCGCCATCTCCCAGCGTCCCAGTGAGACCGCTCCCGTCAGGGACACCCCCTTCGCGTTGCCCACTTCGGGCGCGGGCGACAGGCCGGTGCTGTCGTGGATCATCACCAGGTCGCCGGAGGAGACCTTGAAGCCGGACACGGTCAGCTGCTGGCTCCCCGCCGCGACGCTCCGGCCCAGCGGGACCGCCGGGCTCAGGGCAAGCCCCTGCCCCGCGTTGAGGGTGAGCACCCCGTCGCGTCCCGTCCCCAGGCCAAAGGAATCCGGCTCCGCGCGAGCGACCTGCGCCAGGAGCAGTCCAACGATGAGAGCCAGCGTGATGCGCATGCCCCCATGGTGCCCCACCGGGCGTCCGGGGTCGAGGGAGGCTCCCCGTCTCAGCGGGACGGGACCAGGTCCTGGAGCCCCCGCGCGTTGACGGGCGCGAAGAAGGGCTGCCGCAACAGCCGGCCCAGGGCGCGGCGCTCGACGCAGAGCAGCTGGAGCGAATCCTCCCACTCGCCCAGCACCGCCACCGCGCGCACGTCGGCCGCGTCGCGGTACAGGTCGTTGAGGTTGTGCACCAGCGCGGACACGTCCTCCACCTCCCAGCGCTCCGTGACGTCGCCCGTGGAGACGTGCAGCTCCAGCGCGGGGCGCTCGCGCACGTCCACGACCTTGAGCTTCCGGGCCGCGCCGCCCATGGCCGCGGTCAAAGGGCCCACCAGCTCATCCGGCCGGACGCCATGACCCACGGTGAGCCCACCCACGAGCAGGCCCGCGTCGCACAGTCTCAACAACGACACGTGGGGAGGCTCGCCCTTCGGCACCCGCGCGGAGGCGTCGGCGGAGTCCTTGAGCAGCCGCTCGCGGTCGAGCGCATCCAGCAGGGAGGCCATGGGCCGCGCACCCTATCAGGGCTCCTCGCCCTCCCAGTAATCCACCTGCGCGTCCAGGGGCAGATACGCGTGCAGCGTGCGCGACGCCTTGTCGCCCCCGGGCGCGGCGCCCGCGAAGACGCCCAGCTGCTTGCGCTTGAGCGCCACGCGGCTGCCGTGGGCGAGCTCGGTCCAGGGGACATCCTCGGCGTGGACGAGGTGGGGCGAGGCCATGGCGGACTCCCGGGTCACGGGCGCTCCGCGACGAGCGCGAACACGCGGTGGGGAACGGGCATCGGCTCCTGGGGGAAGCGCGCGGTGAGGATGGCGCCCAGCGCGGCGTCGAAGCGGACCACCTCCTCTGGCTTGAGCATGGCGCCCACCCGCGCGTTGGCGCGCATCCGTCCACGCCACGCCTCGTGGGTGTAGGGCGTGAAGGTGTCGAAGGTGAACGACGTGATGGACTGGAAGCCCGCCACGCCCACGTCGCGGAACCACTGCGGGTAGATGCCCAGGCCCTGGCTGAAGCGCTCCACGTCCAGCTGGACGCGGGGGCTGAACTCCTCCACCAGGGCCTCGGTGGCCTCCAGCAGGTTGCCGGGCAGGGCCATCCAGTCGAAGTGGCAGAGGATCAACTTCCCGCCGGGCTTGAGCAGGCGGAAGACCTCGCGCGCGGCGGCGGCGCGGTCGAACCAGTGCCAGCACTGCCCCGCGAACACGAGGTCGAACGCGCCCGAAGGCAGCCCGGTGTTCTCCGCGGGCGCCTCACGGAAGTCGATGGTGAGGCCTTCGTCCCGGGCAAGCCGCGCGGCCGCCTCCAGCTGCGGCGCGGACACGTCCAGGGCGGTGACGGCATGCCCCCGCCGGGCCAGGTTGCGCGCGACGGTGCCGGTGCCGGTGCCCAGGTCGAGCACCCGCAGGCCGGGCGTGAGCACGCCGTCCTTTTCGAGCCGTGTGTAGAAGGCTTCCGGGAAGCCTGCCCGGTACTTCGCGTAGTCCGACGACGTCCGTCCAAAATCCACGTTCATGGTCGCTCTCCCCGCCAGGTCATGCCCCACGCCTGGAGCGGCTCGGCTCGACAAGATGGTCCAGTCGAGTCGAGACTCCGCGCCAGGGAGGCACGTGAACCATGGTGCGTCGTGCAGGGGGTCGTTCTCAATCTCGATTCGACCATCCAGTTGAGGAGGAGCTGCTGCGCGCGGAGGAGGCGGCCGCGCTCCTGGGAGTGAAGCGGGCGACGCTGTACACGTACGTCAGCCGGGGGCTCGTGCGGTGCGTGCCGGAGAAGGGCACGAAGGAGAACCGCTACCTGCGCGCGGACGTGGAGCAACTGAAGACGCGCCACGACGCCCGCGCGGGCCACGCGGCGGTGGCGTCCGGAGCGCTGCGCTGGGGCGAGCCCGTCATCGACTCGTCGGTGTCGCGCATCAGCGAAGATGGACTCGCGTACCGGGGCCACGACGCGGTGGAGCTGGCCACGCGAGGCCACGGCTTCGAGTCCATCGCGGAGCTGCTGTGGACCGGCCAGCTGCCACGGGAGCCCACGGTGTGGCCCGCGCCGGAAGCACCGCCGTCATCCCTGACGCCCACGTCACTGGCGGCCATGCTGCCCAAGGACACCCCTCCCCTCTCCGCGCTGGCCGCGCTGGTGCCGCTGCTCGCCGCGAGCGACGCGGGCCGCTTCGCCGCGCCCGTGGAGCAGGACATGGCGCGCGCACGCCGGCTCATCCGCCACCTGGGCGCGTGGGTCTGCGTGGCGCAGGCCCCCGGCCGCGTGGCGCGCGCGTTGAAGGAACCCACGATGGCCGCGTCACTCACCACTGCGTGGGACGCGAAGCCGAAGCGGACCGGGGAGCTGATCAACCTGGCGCTGGTGCTCTGCGCGGACCACGAGCTGAACACCTCCACCTTCGCGGCCCGCGTGACGGCCTCCTCCGGCGCGGACCTCTACGCGTGCATCAGCGCGGCGCTCGCGGCCATCTCCGGACACCGTCACGGCGGCGCCTGCGACCGAGTGGAGGCGCTCATCGCGGAGGTCGGCCGCCCTGAACGCGCCGCGCAGGTCATCCACGGCCGCCTGCGCCGGGGCGAGGCCGTGACAGGCTTTGGCCACCGCCTCTACAAGAAGGGCGACCCGCGCGTGCCCCCGCTCGTCGCCGCCGCGCTGAGCGTGAAGCCCGAGCCCCTGAAGGTCCGCGTGGCCCGCGCCGTCATGGACACCATGAAGGACGCCGGCCATCCGCCGCCGTCCCTGGACTGGGGACTGGTGATGCTCGCGGACGCGCTGGGCCTGCCCTCCGGCGCCGCCGCCGTGCTGTTCAGCCTGGGCCGCACCGCGGGCTGGGTCGCCCATGTCCTGGAGCAGCGCGAACAGGGACACCTGCTCCGCCCCCGCGCCCGCTACGTGGAGCCCCCGGCCCGGTAGCACCGTGAAACATCCCGCGCGGCTGTCACCTGGCGTGCACGCCGCGCGGGTTTCCGTTTGGCGCTCCGGGCACCCGTGCACACACTGGCGGTCCCGTGAGCACCTCCCGTCCGACGCTGCCCTATCCCGCCCTGATGTTGCTCGGCAACGTGGCCTTCATCGCCTCGTGGATCGTCATCCTCAAGCGCCCCGAGGGCTGGCAGGTGGTGGGCCCCGTCCTCCTGGCCCTCTTCCTGGCCCTGCGCGTGGGCGGCGTGTGGAGGTACGCCCTCAAATACCCGGACCCCGCCGGCCGCACGAAGCGCTCCGCCATCCTCTCCACCGTGCTGGCCGTGCTCGCCGTGGGCCTGTGGGGCTATACGTGGCTGAGCGGCCCGCGCTAGCGAAGCAAACGAAACGGGCGCCCCTTCCGTGAGTGGAAGGCAGCGCCCGTCGTCACTTCAGGACTCGCAACCGCGTCAGACGTTGAAGCGGAAGTGCATGCAGTCACCGTCCTGCACGACGTACTCCTTGCCTTCCACGCGCAGCAGGCCCTTCTCCTTCACGGCCGACTCGCTGCCCAGCTTCACCAGGTCGGTCCACGAGAAGACCTCCGCCTTGATGAAGCCGCGCTCGAAGTCGGAGTGGATGACGCCCGCCGCCTGCGGCGCCTTGAAGCCCTTGTGGATGGTCCACGCGCGGCACTCCTGCTCGCCCACGGTGAAGTACGTCCACAGGCCCAGGAGCTTGTAGCCCTCGCGCACCACCTTGTGCAGGCCCGGCTCCGTCAGGCCGGAGTCCGCCAGGAAGCTGGGGCGCTCCTCCTCCGGGAGCTGCTGGATTTCAGACTCCAGCGCCGCCGCCAGCACCACCACGCCCGCGCCCTCCTTCGCGGCCATCTCGCGCACCGCCTGCACGCGCGGGTCCGCGTCCTCCTTGCCAATCTGCTTCTCGCTGATGTTCGCCACGTACAGCACGGGCTTGTCCGTCAGCAGGAACAGGTCCTGGATGGCCGCCTTCTCTTCGTCGGTGAGCTTCTGCGCGCGCACCGTGACGCCTTCATCCAGCTTCGCCTTGATGCGCTCCAGGAGCGCGACCTCGGCCTTGGCCTCTTCGCCCGCCTTGCCGCCCACCTTGGTGTTCTTGAGCGAGCGCTCGCGGCGCTTCTCCACGGTCTCCAGGTCCTTGAGGCACAGCTCCGTGTCGACCACGTCCCGGTCCCGCACCGGGTTCACGCCTCCCTCGACGTGGGTGACGTTGTCGTCCTCGAAGCAGCGCAGCACGTGGAGCACCGCGTTCACCTGCCGGATGTTCCCCAGGAACTGGTTGCCCAGTCCCTCGCCCTTGGACGCCCCGCGCACCAGGCCGGCGATGTCCACGAACTCCAGCGACGTGGGGATCTTCTTCAGCGGCTTGATGAGCGCCGACAGCTTGTCCAGGCGCTCGTCCGGCACCGGCACCACGCCCACGTTCGGCTCGATGGTGCAGAACGGATAGTTCGCCGCCTGCGCGCCCGCGGCGGACAGGGCGTTGAACAGGGTGGACTTGCCCACGTTGGGCAGACCGACGATGCCGATGGAGAGAGCCATGATGGAATCCTGGAACAGGCGGGCGCGGCGAAAGACTCCCGGCCTTTAGGCCGAGCGGCGGGTCGCCGTGGCGCTGGTGGCGCCGGGCAGGCCCTGCACGAACTGCTCGGCCAGCGCGCGGTGCTTCGCGTCGTCCATGCGCTCGTTGATGAGCTTGCCGGCCACTTCCACGGCCAGGTCCACGGCCATGGCGCGGATCTCCGCGATGGCCTTGGTCTTCTGGTCTTCAATCTCGCGGCGGGCGGACAGCTTCAGCTCCTCCGCCTCCTTGCGGCTCTTGGCCATCAGCTCGTCGCGGAACTTCTCCGACTCCGCCTGCACGCGGCGGGTGGTCTCCGCGGCCTCGCGGCGGGCCTCGGCGATGGCCGTCTTCTGGTCGGCCAGCAGCTTCTCCGCCTCGGCGCGCTCACGCTTGGCGCTCTCGATGGCGTTGGCAATCTGCTTCTCGCGCTCTTCCACGAGCGACAGGATGGGGCCCCACGCCTTCGCCCGCAGCACCAGGAGGACGATGACGAAGGTGACGATGGTCCAGAAGATGAGGCCCGGACGGACCTCCACGAAGCTGCTGGCGGCGAGGACAGAGGGCAGGAACATGGCGGGTCCCGGTGAAGCGAAAAGACAGAGGGAGGATGCGGGGAACTTCAGGTGAGACAGGGACAGCGTGAGGCGGTGAAGCCGGAACGCCGGCGCCCCTTCTTCCCGAAGAGGACGCCGGCTCCCGTCGCGGCCTGCCGGCCTTAAGCCTTGATGGCGAGCAGGATGCAGACGACCAGCGCGAACAGCGTGGCGCCTTCGATGAGGGCCGCGGCGATGATCATCGTGGTGCGGATGTCGCCACCAGCGGCCGGCTGACGGCCCGTGGCGTCCATGGCGGCGGCGGCCAGCTTACCGATGCCGAGGGCGGCGCCGATGATGGAGAGGCCAGCGCCGATACCGGCGGCGAGGAAGGCAAGAGCGAGGTTGGTCATGGGAGCACGTCTTCTTTCGTGATGCGGGACCCGCTTGTGGGGGGGTCGTGGGGGCCCTTCAGGACTACCTCCGGCGACCTTTCGAATCGCCGGGTCTTCAACCGGGGCGCGCCGCCGTTTCCGGCGGGCGCCCCGTCAACTTGTCTCAGCCCAGGTGGTGGGCCTTGCCGTGGTCGTGGCTGGCGCCACCCTCGTGGTGGTCATCGTGGTGGTGGCCCATGGCCACGCTCATCCCGATGAACAGCGCCGACAGCATGGTGAACACGTACGCCTGCACGAAGGCCACGAACAGCTCCAGCAGGTAGATGCCGAAGGCGAACGGCACGCTCACCAGCGCCACCGCGGGGTTGCGGAGCATGAAGATGAGGCCCAGCAGGAAGAAGATGACGATGTGGCCCGCCAGCATGTTGGCGAACAGACGGATGGTGAGCGCGAAGGGCTTGGTGAACAGGCCCAGGAACTCCACCGGAATCATGATGGGCCACAGCCAGGGAGCCACGCCGCCCGTCAGGTGCTTGAGGTAGCCACCGATGCCCGCCGCGCGGATGCCCGCCGCCTGCGTGACGAAGAAGGTGCACAGCGCCAGGCCGCAGGTGATGGCGATGTTGCCCGTGGCGGTCGCCATCCAGGGGAACAGGCCCAGCAGGTTCATGAAGAGGATGAAGAAGAACGCGGTCAGCAGGTAGGGCACGTAGCGGGGGCCCTCCTCCTTGCCGATGTTCTTGATGGCCAGCTCGTCGCGAACGAAGAGGACCAGCATCTCGAAGAGGTTCGCCCCGGCGCCGCGCGGCACGAGCTTCGTCTTGTCGCGGTTGCTCCAAATCATGAGCGAGCCGATGAGCAGCAGCGCCGCCAGCCACATCATCACCGTGTGCTTCGTGATGGACAGGTCCAGGCAGCCGGCGCCCAGGCCCGGGTACACCTCGCCGTGGCCGCCGTGCGGATCCGCCACCGGCGTGCAGGCGCCTTCCTTCAGCGGGATGAGGATCTGCGGCAGGTGGATGGGGATGTGGTTGTGGCTGAGGGGGACCTCGAACTCGTACTCGTTCGAGTCGGACACGTGGTGGAGGATGTAGCCGGCGACGTCCTCGCCCTCGGCGTCCTTGTCCTCGTTCGCCACGCCGTGCTCGCCGGCCTGACTGGAGGCCCACACGGTGCCCGCGAACAGACAGGCGAACAGCACCATTGCCTTGCGCATCACTCGTCTCCGCCCGCCGTGTCTTTCGACGCGGCCATCACGTAGCTGACTTCAATCCACTGCAGCGCGAAGTAGACGCCGAAGAAGCCGCCCACGAACGCGATCGCGCTCAAACCCCGGGACACCACCCACGCCAACCCCAGCCCGACGCCCACGCCCCTGAGGGCGAAGACCACACCGACCACCTTCAACGCCGCCTTCAAATCCGCCTGTGACACCGCGCGCCGCTTCAGCACCAGCGCCAGCACGCCCGTCACCGCCGCGATTCCCACGCCCAGGAGGGCCGAGACCCGGTCCTCCGTCACCTTCGGCAGCGCCGCCGCCACCGCCGCGCGTTCCGTTCCCACCCGGAGGCGGGCTGCGCGTGCCACCCCAGCCGCCGCTGTTGCCGCCGCCGTTGTTCGACGAGTGGGCGCCGCTGCCCTGCGGACGGTACGGACCGGGGCGGCTGTAGCCCCCGCGGCCACCGCCGTACGACGGGCCGTTGTAGCGGCCGGGCGAAGCGTCATGCGAGCGCGGGCCGTACCGGTACGGCCCCGGGCGGGCGTAGTGGTAGTTCGGGCGGTAGCGGTGGTGGCCGTAGCCGTAGTAGCGCCACGACACGCCCGGGTAGCGGTACCACGAGCGCAGGAACAGGTTCGGCCGCCCGAAGGACACCGAGATGTGCGCGTGGCGGTAGACCGGGACGACGACGCGCACCGAGCCGTTGTAGCCCCAGCCGCCACCCACGAACACCCAGCTCAGGCCGCGGCGCACCCAGTGCGGCGACACGAACACCAGGCCCGGACGCGGCGGCTCCATCCAGGTGCCGGAGACCCACTCGTAGCCGTTGGCGCCCCAGTACCAGTAGCCCGGCGCCCACGTGTAGCCCACGGCCGGCGCGGGGGGCGGCGTCTCCACGCGCAGGGCCGGAGGCGCCCGGGTCGCCGTCACGTCCTCGCTGGCGACCTCGATGGGGATTTCGACCTCGGTGGAGCCCTCCGGGGCCCAGCCGCCGGACACCCAGCGATAGACGTCGCCGTCCTCCGCCCAGTAGCCGTTGATGTACTGGTAGCCGGGCATGCGCTCCACCCAGCCGCCGGACTTGAACTGCCAGCTGTCGCCGTCCCAGTACCAGTGCCCGGACGTCCAGACCGCGCCGGCATAGGGCCGGGGGGTCGGAGACTCGTTCGGCAGGTCGGGAGGCGGCGAGGGCGCGATGGGCCCGGAATCGTCCGCGTTGGACTGCTGCTGCTCGTACCCGTCGTCGCCCCAGTCATCCGCCGCGACCGGCGAGGTCTGCGCGAACGCCCCCTGGGTGGCCAGGCCGACAATCACACCAATCCACCATCGAGAACCCATGACTCCGTCTCCGATCTCCAGACCCCCGAGGGGACGCGGGCCTCCTCCACTTTATTCACCCTGGAGGCCACAAGCCCGCAATCCCGTCGACACTGCTACAGTCCGTCAGGACGCGAATGCTGCGCCGACTCCTCCCCACATTGATCGCCCTGGGTTGTGGACTGCTGGCCCTCGGCTGGGGGCTGGTGAGCCTCCAACGCATCTTCACCCAGGAGCGTGAGGACGCCCGCGCCCAGGTGCGCTCGCGGCGCATTGCCCTGGAGCAGCTGGCGGCGGAGTCGCTGCGCACCGCGCTGGCGCAGCGGATGAAGACCCACCTGCCCAAGCTCAACTCGGCCGTGGGGGATCCGCTGATGGCCGCGGAGGGCTACTACCTGCTCTTCCGGGGCCACCAGTTCCTGCCGCGCGTGGACTGGCCCCGGGAGGGCACGGACGTCCCGGCCCAGGCCAACTACACGATGCTGGCGCACGCGCTGGAGGACGGCCAGGCCCCCTCGCCCTTCCAGGAGCGGCTGGCCCGGCTGCGCGCGGCGGAGGCCGCCCTGGTCTCCGGCAGCGAGGCGCGCAAGGACGCGGCGGTGGAGGCCCTGCTGCGCTACCACGCGGCGCACCCGCTGCCGGCGGATCAGGAGCTGCCCTTCACGCTCTTGATGGTGGAGTACCTGCAACGCGGAGAGGACACGCCGCCCCTCATCCGGGCGCTGGTGCGTGAAGGACTGGCGGAGGAGCTGGGCGGCATGTCGCGCGACGCGGGCCTGCAGCGCAACCTCCTGCGCGCACGGTCCCAGCTCACGCAGCCGGACTTCAACTTCCTCCAGGCGCGCATCGTGTCGTTGAGCCGCGCGCTGAAGGAACCCTCCGACGCCTTCGTGGCGCGCGTGCAGGAGGCCGGCGCGGGCGCGCTGGTGCTGCCGGAGCCGCTGGACGGCCCCACCCTGCTCGCCGAGCAGTGGTACGTGGAGCCCGCGGCCGAGCAGGTGCACGGGCTGGCGGTGGACATGTCCGCGCTGCTGTCGGACCTGACGCAGGAGCTGCGCGGGCGCAACCTCATCCCCAAGGACGGCCAGGTGCGGCTGGGGCCCGGCGGCGTGGCGCGCCCCCTGAAGCACCCGGGGCTGGAGGTGGCCACGCCCGGCTGGGCCGCGGCGGAGGCGGACATCGAGGCAAGATACGGCCTCAAGACGCTGCTCGTCGCCGCGTGTGGCGCGCTCGCGTCGGCCATCGCGGCGCTGGCGGTGGTGGCCCAGCAGCGCAAGTACCGCTTCGTGGAGCTCAAGAGCGACTTCGTCTCCACCGTGTCGCACGAGCTGCGCACGCCGCTCGCGTCCATCCGCCTGTTGGGGGAGACGCTGGAGCGGCGGCTGGGCCAGATTCCGGAGGCCGGGGACTACCCCACCCGCATCGTGCGCGCGGCGGAAGGGCTGCACTTCCTGGTGGAGAACATCCTGTCCTTCAACCGCATCGACAAGGGGCGGTGGGCGCTCAGGCCCGCGCGCGTGCGGCTGGAGGAGGCGGTGGGCAACCTGCGCGACGACCTGATGGACGCCGTCACGGTGCCGGTGGAGCTGCGCTCGGACGTGGGGGACGTGGAGCTGGACGCGGACGCGTCGCTCGTGCGGATGCTCTTCGCCAACCTGGGCCGCAACGCCTGCCTCTACAACCTGCGCAGCCCGGTGGTGCTCACCGTCCGCGCCTACCCCCAGCCGGGCTTCGGGGCCACGGTGCTCTTCAGCGACAACGGCGTGGGCATCCCCGCCGAGGAATGGGAGCGCGTGTTCCAGGACTTCTACCGTCTGACAACTCCCGGGCCGGAGGTGCATGGAAGTGGCCTGGGACTGGCGCTGTGCCGCAGAATCATGGGCCTGCACCAGGGCAGCATCCAGGTGGCCTCCTCCGGCCCTGAAGGCACGACCTTCGCCCTGACCTTTCCCGAGACGCGCCGATGACGACGCAGACGCCGCCCCCCTCCTCCACCCGCCCCTCCATCCTCATCGTCGAGGACGACGCCCACC
>NZ_RAWL01000304.1:0-10724 GCF_003668885.1 Corallococcus sp. AB049A
CCCGCCGCCCGCACCACCGCCTCCGTCAGCCCCGTCCCCTGGGCGGCCGCCTCCGGGGCGCCCCGGAGGGCGTACAGCCGGGCCACGTACTTGCCAATGAGGTCGCCCTCCAGGTTCACCTGGGCCCCGGGCCCCTTGCCGTGCAGGGTGGTGCGCTGTTGCGTCTCCGGAATCAGCTGCACCCGGAAGGTGCTGGCATCCACCGCGTTCACCGTGAGGCTGATGCCGTCGATGGTGACGGAGCCCTTCTCGATGAAGCAGGGGGCCAGCTCCGGGGGCAGCCGGAACACCATCACCCACGAGCCGCCCTCGGCGAACGTCTCCAGCACTTCACTGACGGCGTCCACGTGGCCCGACACCAGGTGCCCGCCCAGCCGGTCCCCCAGCGCGAGCGCCCGCTCCAGGTTCACCCGGTCGCCCGCCTTCCGGGCGCCCAGGGTGGTGCGCCGCAGCGTCTCCGGGGCGGCCTGGACGCGGAAGGTGTCCCCGCCCTTCTCCACCACCGTGAGGCACGCGCCGTCCACGGCGATGGATTCCCCCAGGGCGAAGGCTTCCGCGCCCAGTGAGGTGCGAATCCAGTAGTCGGTCATCGCGCCAGAGGTGACGCGGGTGATGGTGCCAGTGTCCTGGATGAGGCCGGTGAACATGGCCGGGACTTATAACGGATGCCCCGGCGGGGCGCTGGCCCCTCAGAGCAGGGCGCGCAGGAGGACGTCGTCCCCCACCTTCTCCATCGTCAGGTCCTTCACGGCCAGGGCGTGGGCCATGTCCTTCACGCCCAGCTCCCCCGCCCAGGACAGCCCCCCGGCGCCCACCAGCTTGGGAGCGACGAACAGGGCGAGCGCATCCGCCAGGTGCTCGCGCAGCAGCGTGCCGTACAGGCCCGCGCCTCCCTCCACGAGCACGTGGTTCAAGCCCTCCTTCTTCACGCGCTTGAGCACGGCCTTCAGGTCCACGCGGTCCTGCTTCGCGCGCACGTTCCACACCTCCACGCCCTGGGCCAGGAAGCGGCGGGCGCGCCGGCCCTCCGGGTCCTCCAGCGTGGCGATGACGGTGCGCGCGGGGCTGCGCTGCGTGAAGACGGTGTGCCCCGGGGACAGCTTGAGGTGCGAGTCCACCACCACGCGCACCGGGTCCTTCCCCCCGCCGCCAGGCAGCCGCGTGGTGAGCTGCGGGTCGTCCATGCGCACGGTGTTGGCGCCCACGAGGATGGCGTCCACCTGGTCGCGCAGCCGGTGCACCCACGCGCGCGACGCCTCGCCCGTCACCCACTTCGAGTCGCCGGAAGGCGCGGCGATCTTCCCGTCCAGCGTCACCGCGGCCTTGAGCGTCACCCAGGGCAGGCCGGTGCGCATCATCTTGAAGAAGGGCCGGTTGAGCGCGTCCGCCTCGTCCTTGAGGACGTGCGTCACCACCGCCACGCCGCCGCGCTTGAGCCGGTTGAGCCCCTTGCCGCTGACGAGCGGGTTGGGGTCCGACGACGCGCTGAACACGCGCCGCACGCCGGCCTCCAGCACCGCCAGGCTGCACGGCGGGGTGCGCCCGTAGTGGTCGCACGGCTCCAGCGTCGTGTAGAGGTCCGCGCCGCGCGCCTTGGAGCCCGCGGCCTCCAGCGCCACGACCTCCGCGTGCGCCGTGCCGGCCTTCTTGTGGTGGCCGCGCGCGATGATGCGCCCGCCCTTCACCAGCACCGCGCCCACCACGGGGTTGGGGCTGGTGCGGCCCAGGCCCTTGGCGGCCTCTTCCAGGGCGATGCGCATGAAGAACTCGGCCACCGCGTGGTCGAAGTCCGCCGCGCGCTTGGAGCGGGGCGTCTTCACCGCCTGCAACCGTGACCGCGTGAGCAAGCGCATACCGCCCTTCCTAACCGTCCTTGGGCGGAGTCACAGGCGGCTTCGCCTTGCGCTCTCGCTCCTGGTCCTCGAGCAGATCCTTCAGCTCGTGCATGAACTCGGAGATGTCCCGGAAGCTGCGGTACACGGACGCGAAGCGCACGTAGGCCACCTCGTCCAGCTGCTGTAACCGCCGCATCACGTGCTCGCCAATGGATGAGGAGGCGACCTCCTTCTCCCCCATCCCCTGGAGCAGCCGCTCGATGTCCTCCACCGTCGCCTCCAGCTGCGCGGCGGACACCGGGCGCTTCTCACACGCCTTCTTCAGGCCGTTGAGCATCTTCTCGCGGTCGAAGGCCTCGCGCCGTCCGTCCTTCTTCACGATGAGCGGGTAGAGCTCCTCCACCCGCTCGTACGTGGTGAAGCGGCGCTTGCAGGCCAGGCACTCGCGGCGCCGCCGGATGACGGAGCCCTCGTGCGACTCCCGCGAGTCGATGACCTTGTTCTCCGGGTCCTGGCAGAAGGGGCAGCGCACGGGCGGATTACTTCAACCGCGAGGCGTACAGCGGGAAGCCCTGCGCCAGATCCTTCACCTGCCCCTTGACCCGCGCGAGCGCGGCGTCGTCCTGCGCGGCGTCCAGCGCCTGCCCGATGAGCCGGCCCACCACCGCCATCTCCGCCTCGCGCATGCCGCGCGTGGTGATGGCCGGGGTGCCCACGCGCACGCCGGACGTCGTCGTGGGCTTCTCCGGGTCGAAGGGGATCATGTTCTTGTTGACCGTGATGCCCGCCTTGCCCAGCACGTCCTCGGCCACCTTGCCGGTGAGCTTCTTGGCGCGCAGGTCCACCAGCATCAGGTGGTTGTCCGTACCGCCCGAGCACAGCCGCAGGCCCGCGCTCTTCAGCGCCTCCGCCAGCGCCTGCGCGTTGGCGACAATCTGCTTCTGGTACGTCTTGAACTCCGGCGACAGCGCCTCCTTGAAGGCCACCGCCTTGCCCGCGATGGCGTGCATCAGCGGGCCGCCCTGGATGCCGGGGAAGATCTGGCTGTTGATGGTCTTCGCGAAGGCCTCGCGCGACAGCACCATGCCGCCACGCGGGCCGCGCAGCGTCTTGTGCGTCGTCGTGGTGACGATCTCCGCGAAGGGCACGGGCGACGGGTGCACGCCCGCGGCCACCAGGCCCGCGATGTGGGCCATGTCCACCAGCATGGCGGCGCCCACCTTGTCGGCGATCTCGCGGAACTTCGCGAAGTCGAGCGTGCGCGGGTATGCGCTCGCGCCCACCACCAGCACCTTGGGCTTGTGCTCCAGGGCCAGCGACTCCACCTGCGCGAAGTCGATGGTCTCCGTGTCGCGGGACAGGCCGTAGTGGACGACCTTGTAGAGCTTGCCGGAGAAGTTGAACGACGCGCCGTGGGTGAGGTGGCCGCCGGAGTTCAGGTCCAGCGACAGCATGGTGTCGCCCGGCTTCATCAGCGCCATGAAGGCGCCCATGTTGGCCTGGCTGCCGGAGTGCGCCTGCACGTTCACCGCGTCCGCGCCGAACAGCTCCTTCGCGCGCGCGATGGCCAGGTTCTCCGCCACGTCCACCACCTCGCAGCCGCCGTAGTAGCGCTTGCCGGGGTAGCCTTCCGCGTACTTGTTGGTGAGCACGGAGCCCACCGCCTCCAGCACCGCCGGGGAGACGAAGTTCTCCGAGGCGATGAGCTCCAGCCCCTCCTCCTGACGCTCCGTCTCGTGCCGGAGCACCTGGGCGATTTCAGGATCCACCTGGGACAGCGTGCGGGTGTTCTCCATGGGGGTTGCCTCCTGGCGTACGAACGAAGGGGACTGCGTAAGGGACGCCTGCCAAGCCCGTCAGCGCTGCTGGGCCTCGACGTCGCGAATCTTCTGGACGCGCTTCTCGTGGCGGCCGCCCTCGAAGGCGGTGGAGAGGAAGGCCTCCAGGATGCCGCGAGCGACACCCGCGCCCACCACGCGCTGGCCCAGGCACAACACGTTGGCGTCGTTGTGCGCGCGGGTCATCCGCGCCTCGAACTCAGACGTGCACAGGGCCGCCCGGATGCCCCGGTGCTTGTTGGCCACGATGCTCATTCCGATGCCGGTGCCGCACACCAGCACGCCCAGCGTGCCGGGCTCGGAGACCACCTGCTGCGCCACCCGCGAGGCGAAGTCCGGGTAGTCCACGGACTCGCGCGTCTGGGGGCCCAGGTCCTGGAACTCGGTGCCGCGCTCCTTCAGGAGCGCCACCAGCTCCTGGCGCAGCTCGATGCCCGCGTGGTCGGAGGCGAGGATGACTTTCACGGCCGGACTCCGTTGAAGCGGGGCCCGCGCCCCTGGGGCGGGGCCCCAAGGGCGGTCAGCTGAAGCGCTTGAACACCAGCACCGCGTTGGTGCCGCCGAAGCCGAACGAGTTGCTCATCACCGCGTCGACGCGGGCGTCACGCGCCGTGTTGGGCACGTAGTCCAGGTCGCAGTCGGGGTCCGGCGACGTCATGTTGATGGTGGGCGGCAGCACGTTCTTCGTGAGCACCTGCACGCTCACCACGGCCTCCGCGCCACCCGCCGCGCCGAGCATGTGGCCCGTCATGGACTTGGTGGACGACACCGCCAGCTTGCGCGCGTGGTCGCCGAACACGGCCTTCAGGGCCTTGGTCTCGTTGGCGTCGTTGAACGGCGTGGACGTGCCGTGGGCGTTGACGTAGCCCACCTGCTCCGGCCGCATGCCCGCGGACTCCAGCGCCAGGCGCATGCAGCGCGCCGCGCCCTCGCCCTCGGGGGCAGGCTGGGTGACGTGGTACGCGTCCGAGTTGGCGCCGTACCCCACCACCTCCGCCAGGATGTTGGCGCCGCGCTTCTTCGCGGCCTCCAGCTCCTCCAGCACGACGATGCCCGCGCCCTCGCCCATCACGAAGCCGTCGCGCTCCTTGTCGAAGGGACGGCTGGCGCGCGCCGGGTCGTCGTTGCGCGTGGACAGGGCCTTCATCACGGAGAAGCCACCCATGCCCAGGGGCGTGATGGCCGCCTCCGCGCCGCCCGCGATGGCCGCGTCCGTCTCACCCAGGCGGATGGACTTCCAGGCCTCGCCGATGGCGTGCGCGCTGGTGGCGCACGCCGACACCGGGGACCAGTTGGGCCCCTTGCAGTTGTAGCGCATGGAGATGAGCCCAGGCGCCATGTTGATGATCATCTGGATGATGAAGAAGGGCGACAGGCGGTCGAACCCCTTCTCCAGCCCCTTGCGGTGCTGCTCCTCCAGGGAGGAGATGCCGCCGATGCCGGAGCCCACGATGACACCCACGCGCTCCGGGATGTAGCCATGGGGTGCGTCCGGGCCGATGGGCAGGCCCGACTCCTTCACCGCCATGTCGGCCGCGGCCATCGCGTACTGGGCGAACAGGTCCATCCGGCGCACTTCGCGCCTGTCGATGAACTGCTCGGGCTGGAAGTCCTTCACCTCGCCCGCGATGCGCGCGTCGAGCTTCCCCAGATCGAAACGGGTGATCGTGCTGATGCCGGACTGCCCGGCCAGCATCGCCTGCCAGTTCTTCTCGGTGCCGGTGCCCAGCGCAGAAATGATGCCGGTTCCGGTGATGACGACTCGACGGTTTGACACTGTTCTTCTCCGCTGACCGCGATGGGGCGCGGAAGCGCCGGTGAGGACGCTCCCCCAAGGCCCCTGGACTTCCGGGTGTCGCGACTGCCTACTTCTTGTGGGTCTTCACGTAGTTCACGGCGTCGCCGACGGTCTTGATGTTCTCCGCCTCGTCGTCGGGAATCTCGACCTCGAACTCCTCTTCCATCGCCATGACCAGCTCGACGATGTCGAGGCTGTCCGCGCCCAGGTCTTCGATGAAGGACGACTCGGGCTTGATCTCATCCTCACCCACACCGAGCTGGTCGGCGATGATGGACTTGATCTTGGTTTCCACGTCGGTTGCGGTGGTGGACATACGTACGGAACCCTCCAGCTCCAGATGGGGCCCGCCGTTGGAGTCGCGGGCCGTCTTCAAGGCGGGCGCGGTATATCCCACGCCCGGCGGCAATCCAACCTTGGCTTACATGTACATGCCGCCGTTGACCTTCAGGACCTCGCCGGTGATGTAGGACGCCGCATCACTCGCGAGGAACACCACGGCCCCGGCGACCTCCTCCGGGTTGCCCAGGCGGGCCAGCGCGATGCCGCCCACCATCTTCTGCCGCAGCTCGTCGTCCAGGTGGGATGTCATGTCCGTCCCAATGAAACCCGGGGACACCGCATTGACGCGGATGCTCCGGCTGGCCAGCTCCCTGGCCACGGACTTGGTCAGGCCGATAAGCCCCGCCTTGGCGGCCGAGTAGGCGGCCTGCCCCGGGTTGCCCATCTCCCCCACCACCGAGGTGATGTTCACGATGGCGCCGGAGCGCTGCTTCATCATGGGGCGGCTGGCGGCGCGGATGAGCGCGAAGGCGCCCCGGAGGTTGGTGTCCAGCTGCCGGTCCCAGTCCTCGTCCTTGACGCGCATCACCAGGCCGTCAATGGCCATGCCCGCGTTGTTCACCAGCACGTCCAGCCGGCCATGCGCCTTGACGACGCCGTCGATGGCGCCCGCGCACGCGGCGGTGTCCGCCAGGTCGAACTTCACGGCCTCCGCCTTCGCGCCCGCCTGCTGGAGCAGGGCCACCGTCTCCTGCGCGGCGGCCTCGTTGCCCACGTAGCTGATGACCACGGTGGAGGCGCCCGCCTTCGCGAAGGCCTGCGCGCACGCCCGGCCGATGCCGCGCGAGCCGCCCGTCACCAGCACCACCTTGTCCTTGAAGCCGCTCATGCTGCCCCCAGCGCGGCGAGCACCTTCTCCAGGGTCGCGGCGTTCTCGACGTTGAACGATTCGATGTCCTTGGTGATGCGCTTGATGAGCCCGCCCAGCACCTTGCCCGGCCCCAGCTCCACCACGTGCGTGACGCCGTTCGCCTTCAGCGCCTCCACGCACTCGATCCAGCGCACCGGCGCGCTCACCTGCTCCAGGAGCAGCGGCACGATGCGAGAGGCGTCCGAGTTGGGCTTCGCCTCCACGTTGCTCACCACCGGCACGGACGGCGCGCTGATGCGCACACCGGCCAGCACCTCCGCCAGGCGAGGCTTCACGGGGTCCATCAGCGCGCAGTGGAACGGGGCGGAGACGGGCAGCGGCATCACGCGCTTGGCGCCGGCCTCCTTGCACTTCGCGCCCGCGCGCTCCACCGCGGCCGCGTGGCCCGCGATGACCGTCTGCTCCGGCGAGTTGTAGTTGGCCGGGGAGACGACCTGCCCTTCCGCCGCGGCGTCGCAGGCGGCCTTCACCGCGTCCGGGGTGAGGCCCAGGATGACGGCCATGCCGCCCGTGCCCACGGGCACCGCCTCCTGCATGAAGGTGCCGCGCGCGCGCACCGCCCGCGCCGCGTCCTGGAGGTCCATGGCGCCGGCGGCCACCAGCGCGGAGTACTCGCCCAGCGAGTGGCCCGCGACGAACGCCGGGGCGGGGCCGCGCTTCTGGAACACCGCGTGAACGGCGGCCGACACCGTGAGGATGGCCGGCTGCGTGTTGGCGGTGAGCTTCAGCGCCTCTTCCGGGCCCTCGAAGCAGGAGGTGGAGAGCTTCTCGTGCAGCGCGTCGTCCACGGCGTCGAAGACGGCCCGCGCTTCAGGGAACTGCTCGTAGAGGTCCTTGCCCATCCCCACGGCCTGACTGCCCTGCCCGGGAAACACGAACGCGACCTTCGCCATGTTGCGGTCCTTCCTTGTGTCGTCCTGCCTACCAGCGCACCACCGCGCTGCCCCACGCCATCCCCGCGCCAATGGCCATCATCGCGATGACGTCGCCGCGCTTGAGGCGGCCGGCGCGCTGCGCCTCGTCCAGCGACATGGGCAGCGAGGCGGAGGACGTGTTGCCGTACTTGTGGAGGTTGAGCCAGCATTTTTCCTTGGGAATCTCCAGCCGCTCCATCACCGCTTCCAGGATTCGCAGGTTCGCCTGATGGGCGATGACGTGGTCCACCTGCGTCGTGTCCATCCCGTGGGCCCCCAACGACGCCTGGGTGGATTCCACCAGCGCGCGCACCGCGAAGCGGAACACTTCCTTCCCGTTCATCTTGAGCTTGTGAAGATTTGCATCCACGTTGTCCGCGGTGACGGGGGTGCGGGAGCCACCGGCGGGGATGCAGAGCAGGTTCGCGAGGTCGCCGTCGGTGCGCAGGTGGGTGGAGAGGATGCCGCGCGGCGCCATGGCGTCCCCTTCCGCGTCCGGCTCCGCCCCCAGCACCAGCGCGCCCGCGCCGTCCCCGAAGAGGACGCAGGTGTTGCGGTCCGTCCAGTCCACCGCGCGGGTGAGCAGGTCCGCGCCCACGACGAGCGCGCGCTTCACCTGTCCGGTGCGCACGAACTGGTCCGCCACGCTCAGCGCGTACAGGCCCCCGGCGCACGCGGCGGAGACGTCGAAGGCGAAGGCGCGCTTCGCCCCCAGCTTCGCCTGCACCAGCGCGGCGCACGACGGCATGGGCATGTCCGCGGTGACGGTGCCCACGACGATGAGGTCCAGGTCGCCGGGCGCCACGCCCGCCATCTCCAGCGCGTTGCGCGCGGCCTGCACGGCCAGGTCGCTCGTCGCCTCATCCGGGGCGGCCTGCCTGCGCTCCTGGATGCCGGTGCGCTCGCGGATCCACGCGTCGCTCGTCTCCACCAGGCGCTCCAGGTCCTGGTTGGTCAGGACCTGCGCGGGAGCATAGGAACCGGTTCCGATGATGTGCGTGCGTGCCACGGGGCCTCCGAACTCGTCGGAGTCCAACGCGCGGCCGGCGCGCTCTAATCGGCCCCTGCGTCTCCGTCCGCCTTCCTTCCCCGCTGGTGGGGAGGAAGCCAGGCGGCGGCGTTGGCAATGCAGCGCGTCAGCTCTTCCTGCACGCCCGCGCGCACATGCTGCAGCGCGGTGACGAGCGCGTTGTGGATGGCGCGGGGGGAGGAGCGGCCGTGCGCGACGATGCCCACTCCCTGCAGGCCCAGGAGCGGCGCGCCGCCGTACTCGGCGTAGTCCATGACGCGGCGCAGCCCCGCCAGGGTGGGCTTGAGCAAGAGCGCGCCCAGCTTCTCCGGCAGGCCGCCGCGCTTCTCGATGGCGGAGCGCAGGAGGCCGGTGATGCCCATGCCCACGCCTTCGGAGGTTTTCAGGACGATGTTGCCGGTGAAGCCGTCCGTGACGACCACCTCCACGTCCCCGGAGAACAGGTCCTTGCCCTCCACGTAGCCCACGAACTCCAGGTCCGAGCGGCGCAGGAGGGCGCTGGCGTCCCGCGTGAGCTGCGTGCCCTTGGAGTCCTCCTCGCCGTTGGAGAGCACCGCCACCCGGGGGCGCTTCACGCCCAGGCGGGTGCGCGAGTAGGCCTCGCCGAGCACGGCGAACTGGGCCAGGTGCGAGGGGCGGCAGTCCACGTTGGCGCCCGCGTCCAGCAGCAGGCAGCGGCCTTCGCCCTTGAGGGCCGGGAACAGGGCCGCGATGGCCGGACGCTCCACGCCGGGGATCCGGCCGAGCGTCAACATGCCACCGGCCATCACCGCGCCGGAGTTACCCGCCGACACGAGGGCGGACGCCTCCCCTTGCCGGACGAGCTCGAAGCCCACCCGGAGCGAGGAGTCCCGCTTGCGCCGGAAGACGGCGGTCGCGGGGTCGTCCATCTCCACCACTTCGGACGCGTGGTGGAGGTGGATATTGGGGGGCGAGCCGGCGCGCTCCAGGACAGGGCGTACACGCGTGGCGTCCCCGACCAGCACGAGTTCGTGCCCGGGATACGCTCGCGCGAACAGCACGCCCCCGTCCACGACGGCGTCGGGGGCGTGGTCGCCACCCATCGCGTCGAGGACGAGCCGCACCGGCAGCCTTCCGCTTTCAACTACTCCGCGGCGGTCGCGATGACCTCACGGCCACCGTAGTTGCCACAGGCCGCGCAGGCGCGGTGCGGCATCACGGGCTCCTTGCACTTGGAGCACTTGATGACCTGCACGGGGGTCCGCAGGTTGTTGTTGCCGGCCCGACGACGGTCCCGGCGCATCTTCGACGTCCGCTTCTTGGGAACTCCCACGGCTCACCTCGGCATCGGACCCGTCCCCCCTCGCGACCTGCGAGGGGCATAGGGACCGTCAGTTCAGCTTGATGTTCTTCAGCGGCGACAGTCGAGGGTCCACGACCTTCGGCTCGCAGCCGCACTTCTTTTCATTGAGGTTCTGGCCGCACTGCGAGCAGAGCCCCTGGCAGTCTTCCCGACAGACCGCGCTCATCGGGAGCGCGAGCAATACCTGTTCCCGGACGATCGGATCCAGATCGATCGTCTTGCCATCGAAAACCTGCTCGTCCGTGCCGTCCAGTTCGAAGGTGCCCCCGGATTCACCCTGGGTGCGTTCCTTCTTCTCCATGACCTTCTCGTCGTCGTCCTTGAAGTCATCCCCCCGGGCCAGGGACTCCGGCACCAGGTTGATGGTGAAGGACACGGGCAGGTCCAGCTTCACGTCCGTGAGGCAGCGCTTGCAGGGCGCGCCCACATGGACGGTGAAGTTGCCGTTGAGCAGCACGCCGCCGCTGACCTTGCGCAGGGTGGCGTGGAGCGTGGACGGAGCGGTCGCCTGGAAGCCGGTTTCCGCACCGGACCCCTGGCCTTCCAGGGCCTCCTTGAGGAGCCCAGGAGCGATGGGCTCGTCGAGCGTCAGCCCCGCTTCTTTGATTTGTTCAATCTTTACGACCATCTACAAGGCTTCCCGGCAAAAGGGCGCGCAACATAGAGGGAGTCCCCCCGTCAGTCAACACGCCGGGTTGGGCTTGAGAGCCGCGTCGCGTGGATCCACTCAACACCGCCCTCGTCGCTTTCCTTCTGATGCGCATCCCCGCCC
>NZ_RAWL01000305.1:0-10720 GCF_003668885.1 Corallococcus sp. AB049A
ACCTGGAAGCCCTCCAGGAGCGCGCGGCAGTCCGCGCACCCGGCCGCGTGCGACGCCAGGTCCGCGGGCAACGGGCCGTCCATGCAGTCCAGGACGCGTTCGCACTCGGGCGTCATCGCGACGTCTCCTCTTGAAGGGGGGCGAGCAGCTCACGCAGCCGCGCGTAGCCCCGGTGGGCGCGGACCTTCACCGCGCTCTCGGTGAGGCCCAGGGCCTCTGCGATTTCAGCGAAGCCCATGCCCTCGAAGCGGTGCATGAGGATGGGCAGCCGCTGGCCTTCGGGAAGCTGCGCCAGGGCGCGCTGCACCGCGCGCTCCAGGCCCGCGTCGCGCGGCTCCGGCGTGTCCGCCACGGCGGTGAGGGGCAATTCGCCCTCCGGCGTGAGGTCCTCCGGCCGGCGGTGGCGGCGCGCATGGTCCCGCGCGGCGTTGGTGGCGATGGCGTACAGCCACGGACGGACGCGGGCGCCGGCCTGATAGCGGCCGCGCGCGCGCACCAGGGACAGGAAGGTGAGCTGCGCCAGGTCCTCGGCGGTGGCGGGGCTGCCGGTGAGGCGCGCCAGGTAGCCCTGCACGGGGCGCGCATACCGCTGGAAGAGCGCGTCGAACGCCTGCGCGTCTCCCTGGCAGAACCGCTCCATCAGCCCCTCGTCCGAGTCGCCGGAAACTCCTGATGATGCCGGCATGTCCCCGGTACGCACGGGCGCGGCGGACGGTTTCACGGGAGGGGACGAAGGGCTCACGGGTCGGGCCCGGACTTCTATCAGGTGGACGCCGCCGGCCGCAGCCGCGCCAGCCACGCCTCGAAGGCGGGGTGGCCGTGCAGGTGCGCCAGGTCCTCGTCGGAGGCGGCATAGGCCGCGTCCTGGAAGCCCAGCTCCTCCGCCCGCTGGAGCAGCCGCACCGAGTCCGTCACATTGCCCGCGCGAGCGAAGGCGCACGCCGCGTCGTACGCGATGCCCGGGTCCGGGGCGTGCTTCAGGGCCGCCTCGCCCACCGCCGCGGCCTCCGAATAGGCGCCCCGGATGAACAGCGCCCGCTCCGCGCACCGGAACGCGGACGCCGGGTCCACGCCGGGCAGCCGCAGGGCCTCGTTCACCTGGCCCAGCCGGATGAGCGCGCCCGCGTACTCGTGCATCACGGTGCGGTCCTGCGACTCACCCCACGCCTGCTTCCAGTAGCCCACCGCGCGGGCGTCGTCGCCCACCAGGGAGAACGCCGCCGCCACCGCGTGCATCTCCACCGGCTGGCCCTGCACCTGGGAGAAGTGGTCCAGCGCGGGCCGCCCGTGGCCCTGCTTCAGCGCCACCCAGCCCAGCAGGTAATGGGTCCGGCTGATGAGCCCCGCGGACAGCCCCTCCGTCTCCAGCACCCGGTTGCCCAGCCGCCACGCGTCGTCCAGCCGGTCCTCGCGCAGGGCCTGCTGCGCCTCGCGCAGGCCCTGGGCGTTGGGCCCCTCCTCCTCCTTCGCCTCGCTGCGCGCGCGCATCACGTCCGCCAGCACGCGGAAGGCCTGGTAGCCGAACATGGCGAAGAGGATGCCCATGAACAGGGCCCCGCTCTTGATGCTGAGCAGCACCACGCCCACGCACAGCCCCAGCGCCAGCACGTGCGACACGATGAAGCCCCGCCGCCCGAACATCCGCGTCGCCAGCGCCGTGCTGATGTGCCCGCCATCCAGGGGAGGCACCGGCAGCAGGTTCAGCACCGCCCACACCATGTTGGCGAAGAAGAAGTTGCCCAGGAAGAAGTCGGCGACTTCCGAGCGGCCCCGCACCTGCATCAGCACCGCCCAGCACAGGACGCCCAGCGTCAGCCCCGCCAGCGGCCCCGCGAAGCTGCTCACCACGTCCTTGTGCCAGGGCAGGGGCGCGTCCGTGTTGGGCCGGGTGACGCCGCCCATGAACACCAGGTCCACGCTGGGGCGGTAGCCGAAGAAGCGGAAGGCCACCGCGTGCCCCATCTCATGGACGAGCACGGACACGAAGATGATGAACATCCACGCCAGCACGTAGGCCGCCACCGCGCCCATGTGCCCGGGCGCCGCGCGGTCGGCCAGCTGGTCCCCCAGCCACCCGGCACCCGAGTGCCGCCCCGGCACAGGCAGGGACTGGTAGGCGAACACCGCGGAGAAGAGCAGGTGACTCGTGTGGATGTGGACGGGGACGCTCCCGAGCCTGAAACGGAACATGGAGGGGGACCTTAATCGTTGGGTCCCCCCCGCGCAGGGCCGTTCTCATGCCCCGCGCACTTCTGTTTCCCTTACGGGTATAGGGTGTCTTTTACGCATGCTGAAGCTGGGTCCCTACACGCTCCCCAACCCCTACATCCTCGCGCCCATGGCCGGCGTGAGCGAGCGCCCGTTCCGCGTCATCGCCTTCCGGCTGGGCGCGGCCCTCTGCCCCACGGAGCTGGTGAGCGCCCAGGGGCTGATGCGCCAGAACCAGCGCACCCTCAAGTACCTGCGCTACGACCCGCACGTGGAGAAGCCCTACTCGCTGCAGATTTTCGGCGGCGAACCGGAGGCCATGGCCCAGGCCGCGCAGGTGGGCAAGGCCGCGGGCGCGCAGGTCATCGACATCAACATGGGCTGCCCGGTGAAGAAGGTGGTGCGCAACGGCGCCGGCAGCGGCCTGTTGTGCGACGTGCCCCGCGCCGCCGCCATCGTCCGCGCCATCCGGGAGGCCACCGGCCTGCCCGTCACCTGCAAAATCCGCTCGGGCTGGGACGCGCGCACGCTCAACTACCTCCAGGTGGCGGAGGCGCTTCAGGAGGCGGGCTGCGCGGGGCTCGCGCTGCACCCGCGCACGCGGGAGCAGGGCTACACGGGGCAGGCGAACTGGGCCCACATCGCGGACCTCAAGCGCCACTTCCCGGAGCTGCCCATCATGGGCAACGGGGACGTGAAGACGGTGGCGGACGCCCACCGCATGCTGGACAGCACCGGCTGCGACTTCGTGATGATTGGCCGGGGCGCCCTGGGCAACCCGTGGCTCTTCCGCGAGCTTTCGGGCGGCCCGCCCGCCACCCCCGAGGAGCGCTGCGAGCTGGTGCTGGAGCACGCCCGGGCCCACGCGGAGTTCGTCGGCGACGCGCTGGGGGCGGTGCGCTCCTTCCGCCGGCACCTGGCCTGGTACGCCCATGGCCTCAAGGGCGCGGCGCACTTCCGCTCGGAGGTGAACGGGCTGGACTCACCCCAGGCGGTGGAGGACAGCGTGCGCCGCTTCTTCGCGGGCGCGGACACGGACCCCACGGCACCTCTAGAGGAGCCGGAGGTGGACTACCGCGCGGCGCTGGGCTGAGTGCTGGGAGGAAGCAACACCCGCCCGGTGGCGACCTGCCGGAAGTAGTCGCAGGCCGGGGTGGGGCGGCGCTCCAGCGTGTCGAAGTCGACGTGGTAGAGGCCGAAGCGCGGGCCCCAGCCCTCCAGCCACTCGAAGTTGTCCAGCAGGCTCCAATAGAGGTAGCCCCGCACGTCCACGCCCGCCGCGCGCGCGGCCAGCACCTGCTTCAGGTGCGCGTGGAGGTACTCCGGCCGCACCGTCCCCTTGCGGTCGTCGATGCCGTTCTCCGTCACCCACACCGGCTTGCCGTAGCGCTTCACCTCCTGAAGCAGCTGGAGGAAGCCCTCGGGCCGCTGCTCCCACCCGATGTCGGTGAGCCCGCGTGAGTCCGGGTCGCGGTACTTGAAGTCGATGAAGGGCGGGCGCGGCATGAAGCGCAGGTGCGCGCGCGTGTAGTAGTTGACGCCCACGAACTCCACCGAGTCGCGCGCCCCCTCGATGCGCACGTCCGTGGACGCGACGCCCGGCATGAACACGCGCAGGTGGCCGGAGGACAGCGCCTCGTGGAACGCGTGGTTGTAGGCGGGGGCCGCCAGCCGCACCAGCGAGCGGTCCAGGGGATGCCACCAGCGGTCCGGCGCGAACGCGAGCATGTTCTGGGAGATGCCCAGCTCCACCCGGCCCAGGTGCTGGCCCAGCTCCTCCCGCGCGATGACGTGCGCGCGCACCAGGTTCCCGAGCGCGGCCATCGTCTTCGCCCCGTCCGTGATGCCCGGCGGCATCAGGCCCTGGAGGTAGCCACCCAACAAGAGGACCATCGGTTCGTTGAAGGAGATGACGAGCGCGTCCAGCCCCTCCAGCAGGGGCGCGCACCGGCGCACGTACTGGCGGAAGGCCTCCAGGCTCTCCGGAAGGTGCCACGGCGTGGACGCGTGGAACCACGTGGGGTGGGTGAAGTGATGCAGCGTCACCACCGGCCTCAGGCCCATCGCGCGCAGCTTCAACAGCCGCTCGCGGTAGCCCTCCAGCGCCGCGCCATCGAACCGGCCGCGCTCGGGCTCGATGCGCGCCCACTCCAGCGACAGCCGGAACGCCGTCGCCCCCACCGCCCTCGCCAGGGCGAAGTCCTCTTCGTAGCGGCGCCAGTGGTCCACCGCGAGGCCGCACCTGGCATGGGGCTCCTTCAACTTCCCCTGCCGCTCCCACTGCGCCCAGTCGTTCTCGATGCCGCCCTCCACCTGGTACGCGGACGTGGCGACGCCGAAGGTGAAGGACTCGGGGAAGGTCAGCGCGGCGGAGCTCATGCGGGCGCGCACCGTAGGCCGCCGCCTCCACGACGGGAAGCGACGCGATGCGCGCGCGCCGGATGCACGCCAGCCGACATCCAGACCTGTAGCGCGGACCTTCGAAATGCGTCCGGAGCCGGAAATTCGGCCCCGCACGCGACGCGCCGGAGCCCCGAAATGACCGCCACGAACGGTTCGAAGCGCCCGGAGGCCAAAAATCGGCCTCGCCGCGCACTGCAATACATCACCATGCGTTGACACACTGGCATGTCGCCCGTACCATTCATTTCAAGCACTCACGTTCAGTTCTAAGTGGGTGCAGGGCTCGCGTCCTCGCGGGCCTCAACACTGAACGGAGGATTCCGATGGCCGCGAAGAAGAAGACCGCGAAGAAGGCCGCGACGAAGAAGACCGCGACGAAGAAGACCGCCCGCAAGGCCCCTGCCGCCAAGCGCGGTACGGCCAAGAAGGCCGCCGCGAAGAAGCCGGTCGCCAAGAAGGCCGCGAAGAAGAAGACCGCTTCCCGCCGGAAGGCTGCGACCCCCGCGACCCCGGTCACCCCGGAAGCCTGAAGTAGCGGCGTCATTTCGGACGTCGGTTGACGTCCGGTGAACGGCTCGGCGAAACCCGCCGGGCCGTTTTTCTTTTGCGGGCCAGGGGTTACGTCCTCTCAAGCCTGCCCGGGAGGGGCCATGTCGCTGCGTCCGGTGGAGTTTGGTGAGGTCGTCGCGGAGGCCGCGGCCCGGCTGGTGGGCGCGGTGGCCCAGAAGGCGTGGTGCCCGCTGCCCCGCCTGGCCTACCTGGAGCTGCGCGTCCCCGGCAGATCGGTCGTGCTGTGCCTCTGCGCCGAAGGCGAGCTGTCGCGCCTGTCCGTCGCCGAGGACCGCTTCCCCACGCCGGGCGAGCCCGCCCCCTTCCAGCGCTGGCTGCGCCAGGAACTCACCGGCTTCAAGCTTCAGGCCGCGCGCTACCTGGAGGAGAGCCGCGCCATCGTCCTGGAGTTCGAGCGCGAGGACGTGCGCCGCCGCCTCGTCCTGGAAGTGGGCGCACCGGGAGGGCTGCTCCTCCTCAGCGACAACCACCGCGTGCTGATGCTCTCCGGTGAGGGCTTCGGTCCCAGGCGCAACCTCTATCCCGGAGCGCAGTGGTCGCCGCCGGAGCCCGTGTCCGCGGAGGCGCTGGCGAAGGGACGCGCCCAGCCCTCGCGCCTGGAGCCGAAGGAAGAAGACGCCCTGCCCAGGCTGCAGGCCGCCGAGCGGGTGCTCGGACAGAAGGACCGCACCAGCCGTGCGGACGCCATCCGCCGCCGGCTCGCGCAGCCGTACCGGGCGCGGCTGAAGCGCTCCTCCCGCACGCTGGAGAAGGTGCGCGCGGAGGCCGGGCGAGGCCCGGAGGCGGAGAAGCACCGCGAGGTGGGCGAGCTGCTCGCGCAGAACCTGCACCGGCTCAAGCGCGGCGCGTCGCAGGTGACGCTCACCTCCTATACGGAGGCGGGCGTGGAGGAGGTCCAGGTGAAGCTGGACCCGAAGCGCACCCCCAAGGAGGAGGCGGACTGGCACTTCCACCAGTACCGGCGCCTCCTGCGCGGCGTGGAGCAGGCCCGCCACCGCGAGGCGGAGCTCGCGCGCGAGGTGGCCCACGCGCGGACGGCGCTCACGCAGATTGAAGCCATGGATGGCGCCGCGCTGCTCGCGCAGGTGGACGTGCTCCAGGTGTCCCAGGGCGAAGAGGGCCCCAAGGGGGGGCTGCCCTTCAAGGAGTACGTGGGCCACGGTGGCGCGCGCATCTGGGTGGGGCGCGGCTCGGAGGACAACGACCAGCTCACCTTCAAGCTCGCCCGTCCCTGGCACCTGTGGCTGCACGCGCGCGGCCTGCCGGGCAGCCACGTGGTGGTGCCGCTGGAGAAGAACGCGGAGGTGGCGCAGGAGGTGCTCCTGGACGCGGCGCACCTGGCGCTGCACCACTCCGGGGCCAAGGGCGAGCCGCGCGGCGAGGTGAGCTACCTGCCGGTGAAGTTCGTGCGCAAGCTGAAGGGCGCCGCCCCCGGGCAGGTGACGTATGCCCGGGAGAAGACGTTCGTGGTGCGCATGGAGCCGGAGCGGCTGGAGCGGCTGCTCAAGTCGCGCCATGGCGAACCGGGCGGCCTGCCCTGAAGGACAGGGCCCATGGGACGGATTCAACCCGGGGTGCCACGCGCTGCGTGTGGGCCCGGTCGACAGGCGGACGGGCATCCAGCCCCTGGCCTTGAGGTTCGGGAAGTGCCGGGTACGATGCCCCCCGCGTGACGCCAGAAGCCTTCCGCCAGATGTCCCTGTTCCCGCGCGGCTCGTCCGCGGAACGCGCCGCCACTCCCGCGCAGCGCGCGCCGGAGGGAGAGGCGCCCCTGCCTCCGCGCAACCGCGTCGCGGAGGAAGCCCCTCGCGTCCTCACCGCGTCGCGTGAGGAGCTGTGGACGCGCGCGGAATCGCTCGCGTGGCGGCTGAGCGCGAACCTGGGCATGCCGGTGCGCCTGGCCGTGACGGACAACCGCTCCACCATGGTGTCCTTCCGTCGCGGCTCGCAGGTGCTCCAGCTGCGGCTGCACCACATGTTCCTGGACGCGCCGGAGGTCATCGTGCGCGCGGTGGCGGACTACGCGGGGCGCGGGCACCGCGGCGCGGGCGCCCTCCTGGACGAGTACATCCGGGGCCAGCAGCCGCTCATCCGCCAGCTGCGCCGGGAATCCGACGCGGAGCTGAATCCGCTGGGCCGCTGCTTCGACCTGCGGGCGCTCTACAACGGCGTCAACGAGCTCTACTTCGACAACGCCATCCAGGCCCGCATCGGCTGGGGCCGCATGCCCCCGCGCCGCCGCCGCAAGTCCATCCGCCTGGGCGTCTACGACCACCAGACGCGTGAGATCCGCATCCACCCCGCGCTGGACAAGCCGGACGTGCCGGCCTTCTTCGTGGAGTTCATCGTCTTCCACGAGATGCTCCACCAGCTGTTCCCCAGCAGCAATCGCACCGGGCGCCGCGTGCACCACCCGCGCGCCTTCCGCGAGCGCGAGCGCACGTACCCGCACTACGCCGCCGCGCTGCGTTGGGAGCGCGAGAACCTGGGCACGCTGCTGCGCGGTTGAGCGCACGCCGAGCGGCCTGGACGTTTACTGGTTTACCTGCTCGGTCGCGCTCCGTGACTCCTTGACCGAAACGCGCTGGAGCCGGATGTTCGGCCTCATATGCGACGAGCAAAGATTGTCTGCACCCTCGGCCCTGCCAGTCAGACCCCGGAGATGTTGGAAGCGCTGCTGGAGGCCGGCATGGACGTGGCCCGGCTCAACTTCTCCCACGGCAGCCACGAGCAGCATCAGGCGAACATCGACATGCTGCGCGCGGCCTCGCTGAAGGTGCGCAAGGCGGTGGGCATCCTGGGCGACCTGCAGGGTCCCAAGATCCGCACCGGCCGCTTCATCACCGGCAGCACGGAGCTGAAGCACGGCGGCACCTTCCACATCACCACCGACGAGACGGTGAAGGGCACGGACGAAATCGTGTCCACCACGTACCCGCACCTGGCGGCGGACGTGAACCCGGGCGACCGCATCCTCCTGGATGACGGCCTCCTGGAGCTGCGCGTCGTGGAGACGGACAAGAAGCAGCTGATCAAAACGGAAGTGGTGCACGGCGGCATCCTGAAGAACAACAAGGGCATCAACCTGCCCGGCGTGGCGGTGCGCGCGGACGCGCTGACGCCCAAGGACCGCGAGGACCTCATCTTCGGCCTCAAGGCCGGCGTGGACTACATCGCGCTGTCCTTCGTGCGTCAGCCCTCCGACCTGGACTCAGCGCGCCAGGCCATGGCGGAGGTGGGCCGCACGGTGCCCATCATCTCCAAGCTGGAGAAGCCGGAGGCCATCGCGCGCCTGGACGCCATCCTCGACAAGACGGACGGCGTGATGGTGGCCCGCGGCGACCTGGGCGTGGAGATTCCTCCCGAAGAGGTGCCGGCCGTCCAGAAGGACATCATCCGGCGCTCCAACCTGCGCGGCCTGCCCGTCATCGTGGCCACGCAGATGCTCAACTCGATGATCGACAACCCGCGCCCCACGCGCGCGGAGGCCAGCGACGTGGCCAACGCCGTCTACGACGGCGCGGACGCGCTGATGCTCTCGGGTGAGACGGCGAGCGGCAAGTTCCCCGTGGACTCCGTGCAGATGATGGAGCGCATCATCCTGGCGGCCGAGTCCTCCTCGCGCTCGCAGCTGCAGCCGCGTGTGATTGAAGCCCCGCTGGGCCTGCCGCTGCACTTCCCGGACGTCATCGCGCGCGTGGCGTGTGAAGCGGCCAAGGCCAGCGGCGCTTCGCTCATCGCGGCCTTCACGCTGTCGGGCGTGACGGCGCGCCTGCTGGCGCACTACCGGCCCACGGTGCCGATTGTGGCGTTCAGCCCGAACCAGGAAGTGCGCCGCCGCCTGTCGCTGCTCTGGGGCGTGGTGCCGCGCGTGCTGGAGCCCATCCAGGAGACGGAGACCATGCTCCGCCGCGTGGAGGAGGAGCTGGTGTCGCGTGGGCTCGCGCGCAGGGGCGACCGCGTCGTGGTGGTGTTCGGCGCGCCGGTGGGGCAGCCGGGCAAGATCAACAGCCTGCGGCTGCACACCATCAGCGCCTGATGCCGTGCCCTACGCCGGGCTCTTCTTGAGGGCCCGGCGGGGAATCTCCGCCTCGACGAAGATGGTGAAGAGGTCCTTGTCGAGCTGTCCGGACCCCGCCTCCTTCTTGAGGATGTCCAGCGCGAGCGTGTGCGGCACGGCCTTCTTGTAGGGCCGGTCGCTCGCGGTGAGCGCGTCGTAGATGTCACAGATGGACATCATGCGGGACTGCACCGGAATCTCCGGGACGGCGCGAGGGTAGCCCGTGCCATCCAGCTTCTCGTGGTGCGCGTACGCAATCTCCGGCACGCGGCGCAGCGCGCGGGTCCACGGAATCTGGGACAGGAATCGGTACGTGTGCTCGACGTGGCTCTCGATTTCGCGGCGCTCCTCCGGGGAGAGGGTGCCGCGGGTGATGGAGAGGGATTGGATCTCCTGGGGCAACAGCAGCGACTGCCCCTGGTCGTGCGCGTCGGTGAACGTGAGCTTTCCCAGCTCCAGGAGCCGCTCGAAGTTGCCCTGGGCCAGCACCGTGGGCTTGTTGCAGGTGAGGAGGAATCCCATCACCTCATCCAGCTGGGCCAGCTCCTGGGCCAGTCGCGCGTCCTCCTCCTGGTGGATGGCGGGCAGCTCGGCCAGGCCGCGGACCTCCACGGCGGACAGCCGGCGCCGGGAGCTCTGCAGCTGCAGGTCCTTGCGGGCCAATTGGAAGCGGGCGCGCAGCGCGTCCAGCTCATGGGGGTAGAGCTTCTCCGCCTTGACGAGCACGTTCTCGCGCACGCCCACCTTGCCGAAGTCATGCAGGAGCGACGCGTACCGCAGCTCCTGGAGCTCCACGGCGGTGAAGCGCGTCTGCGCATAGCGGCCGGTGGTGTGGTGCTCCAGCACCTGGGCCAGGGACACGGTGAGGTCCGCGACGCGGCCGGAATGGCCCGCGGTGGTGGGGTCGCGCGCTTCGATGGCGACGACGGACGCGGAGACGAAGCCCTCGAAGAGGCGGTTGATCTCCTCGTGGAGGAGGGCGTTTTCAATCGCGCCGGCGGCCTGGGCGCCCAGGGCGAGCAGCAGCTCCTCGTCCTCGGCGTCGAACACGCGCCCGCCGCGCTTGTTGAGGGCCTGGATGACGCCCGTCACGTCCCCGTTGGCGTCGCGCATGGGGACGCAGAGGATGGTGTGGGTGCGGTAGCCGCTGGAGACGTCGAAGGAGCTGTTGAAGCGGGGGTCGGCGTAGGCGTCGGGGATGTTGATGACGGCGCCCGTCTGGGCGACCTGGCCGGCGATTCCACTGCCAGAGGGGAGGCGGATCTCGTTCTTGGAGCCCTGGGCCACCTTGCTCCACAACTCATCGCGCTCGCGGTCGAGGATGAAGAGCGAGCACCGGTCCGACTCCACGACCTTGGTGGCCTCATAGAGGATGAGGGGCAGCAGCAGGTCCAGGTCGCGCTCGGCGCTCATCGCCTTGGCGACATCCAGGATGGACGTCAGCTTGGCGAGCCGGCGGGACAGGTTGGGGGCGGCGGG
>NZ_RAWL01000306.1:0-10714 GCF_003668885.1 Corallococcus sp. AB049A
GGTGGGAGGGGGGACTTCGTCCGTGCCGCAGCCGGACAGGAGGGCGGTCAGCAAGCAGAGGGAGAAGAAGGCACGCATGGTCGTGGGCTTCAGCGGGGAAGGAGTTCAACGCGGTAGGCATCCGGGCCCTGGAAGCGTCCGAACATGTCGGCCCGCAACAGGTGGCGTCCCGCGGCGCGAGGCACCCAGGCGCTGGACGCCGCATCCCAGGGGACGGGCGTCACGCCGTCGGCCTCGAAGAGGTCGAACTTCGTGTCGAGCGACGTGCGGCTCAGCGCGTGGGGGCGCGCGTCCAGCGTCAGCGCGAACCAGTCCACGTCGGTGGAGGTGTTCAGCACGCCCGTGGCGCTCAGTGCGCCGCCCAGGTCGGTCGCGTTCGCGGCGGTGCCCGCGTGGTCGTCCACCCCCACGTCCCGCACGCCCAACCCGTACTGCGCCCGTGGCCCCGAGACGCGCAGCAAGACGGAGCCGTCCGCGTCCACCATGAAGTGGTGCACCTTCGCGACGTCGTTCCGGGTGAGGCTGGAGCCCGGCGCCGCGAGGTGGAAGGCCTCCACCGAGACGCCGTCCGCCTCCAGGCTGTAGACGTGTCCCGCCAGGGCATCGAAGCGGAAGAAGTCCACGTCACCGGTATAGGTGAGGTAGCCCGTGAGCGGCGCGTCGCCAACGAGGTGCACCGCGTCCTGGGGGCCCGAACCCTGGTCCTCGCCCAGGTCCAGGAGCGTGAGCGCATACGCGCCCCACTCTCTATCGCCCTCCACGCGCACCTGGAGCCAGGCATCCCGGTCAATGCCCACCGGGGGATACAGGACCTCGCCCCGTGGCGTGAGGACGCGGGCGTCGCGGCAGGCATTGAGCGCCGGGGTGTCACAGCGCAGCGCGTACGCATGGCCCGCCCGAGCGAAGAAGGAGAACACGTCCTTGTCGGACTCGAGCTCGAGCATTCCCTTCAGCGCAACGCTGGCGCCCTCAGGCAATACGGTCGCGGTGTCCGGCGAGTCGCCGTGGTCATCCGGCCCCAGGTCCTCCACGCCGCAGGTGTAGGGAATGGCGGTGGGTTGGAACCCCCTGAGGATGAAGGCATGCCTGCCGGTGTTCCTGACCCAGAACCTCCGGCCTCGGATCGTGAGCGTGAGGAATCCAGGGGTGAGCAGTTCCTGTCCGTCCGGCCCCTGGAGGCGGTCGCTGCCCCCCGACGTGAAATCCCCCAGGCACCGCACGATGACGAAGTGTCCCGCGGACGCGTCGAAGACGAACGTGTCCGTATCCGGGCCGGCCTGCAACAGCCCTTCGACCGGAGGCGCGCCCGGCGTGAGGAGCGTAGCCCCGGCCACGTCCTCGCCGTGGTCGTCCTCGCGCCGGGTCAGCGAGTACCGGAAGCTGCCGGTACTCCCGGCGGGCAGCGCGGTCACGATGGCGGCGGCGCCCTGGTCGTCAACCACGCGGAAATGCACGCGGGTCGTGCGTCCCTCGTGTTCAATGAACGCGGACTCATCTCCCACCGCGCCCAGGAACTTCACCTCACAGGCCTCGAAGCCTTCCGCGGTGCAGGTGAAGGTGTGGATGACGCCCTTGTCCACCTTGAGCGCGAAGGCGCGGGACTGGACGGTGCCGCCCACCGCGACGATTTCACCCGTGCGGGGCGCGGTGGGCACGGCCAGCGGTTCATAGCCCAGGCCCTGCCAGCCACAATCCGGAGCGGACCCGCAGGGATTGGGTGGGTTGTCCACGCACTTCAAATCCTCGCAGGAGTCGCTGGAGCAACTGGAGGCGAAGAGCGCGAGCAGGCAAAGACAGAAGACGCGGACGGGGGGCATGGCCATTCGGAAGCCACGCTAGCCCCGACCGGGGGCCGACGTCACGGCGGGTCGCGCGCGGTCATGTCTTCGTAGGTTTCCGCGCGACGGGCGAGCGTCGCGCGGCCCTCGTCCAGGATCACGATGCCGGGCTGTGGGAAGCAGAAGGAATTCGAGAAGGACACCAGATACGCGCCCGCGTCCATGACCGCGAGCGTGTCGCCCACGCGGAGCCGGGGGAGCTCGATCTCCGTCCGGAGGCGGTCCATGGGGCTGCAGGTGGGGCCGTCGAGCGAGTACGTCCCGCTGGGCGATTCTCCCCACCGCTCGACGTGGAAGATCTCGTGATACTCGCGGTGCAGGATGTGGGCGATGTTCTCGCCGGCATCCAGGATGGCGTGCGCGGGCGCGGCTCCGGCCTCATTGAGGCTGCTGACCTGGCAGAGCAGCAGCTGGGTGTTCCCGGTCATCGCGCGTCCGGGCTCCAGGAAGATGCGAGGCGCGGGACGGCCGGCGCGACGGAAGTGGGACTCGACCCTGCCGATGAGCAGCGCCAGGTAGCGTTCAATCGTGAGCCGCTGGCGGACCCGCTCCTCGAGCGGCACGGGTGAGTCGTTCAGAGGCAGCACCGTCGGGACCGCGAGGCTCCCACCCAGGTCGAGCATCTCCACTTCGAGCCCGAGCCGGGCGTGCAGCGTGTCGCAGAACTCCAGCACCTCTTGAACGAAGCGCTCCAGCGTCCCGGCATCCTCGATGGCCACGCCCCGGTGCGCGTGCAGCCCGACGACCCGCAGCGAGGAATGCATCATCGCCTCCTCGTAGGCCGCCAGCGCCTGGCCTCCGGCGATCGGAATGCCGAACTTGCCGGACCAGCTGTCCGAGGTGGCCACGCGAATCCCCACCCGCGGGCGCTTGCCAAGCTCCGCGGCGGCCGCCGCGACGATCGCGATCTCCTCACGGTGGTTCAGGTGGGTGAGCAGCAGCTCGCTCTGGACCACCGTGCGGGCCACGCTCGGCGTCTTGCCCGGGCCGTTGTAGATGATCCGCTCGGGCGCGACCCCGAGCCGCTGGGCGAGCCACAGTTCATACGGAGAGACGACCTCGGCGCCGACCCCGAGTTGTGACAGCCGCTGGAGCACGGCGGGAATCGGGTTGGTCTTGTACGAATAGAAGATCTCGGCGCCCCGCCTCCGGCCCTCGGGCGTCTGCTGGAAGCGCCGGACGTTCTCGGCGAGCCGGGCGCCATGGACGACGAAGAGCGGGCTCCCCCAGCGCTCCGTCAGGCTCGCGAGCGGCCTTCCCTCCAGGCACAGCCCGGCTTCGGCTCGCGTCAGGCCCCAGGTCTCTGGGTGAAGGGGCTGGGAAGCGGTGTGGGACGTGGACACGCAGAATCCTTGGATGGGTTCGTGCGTGAGACAGCAGGGCCCGTGCCAGCACCGGGAGCACCGGGGCGCCCCGGGAGCACCGTCCGATACATCCCGGCTGACATGTCACTGACGTGGCGTTGACGTGTCAGCGCCCAGGAACTCTTCGATGGCTCGGGCATGATCCTCTGCCTCGGGGCCACGGCGGCGCAGGCGTTCCTGGGGCCGGGATTCCGCATCAACCTGAGCCGGGGGCAGATCTTCGAAACGCCCTGGGCGAAGGCGTGGATGGCGACCTTCCATCCGTCAGCGCTCCTGCGCATGCCGGACGAGCGGGCGCGGGCCCAGGCGCGCATCCACTTCGAGGAGGATCTGCGCCGGGCGGCGGACACGCTGCGCACGCTCGGGTGACGGCACGGCTTTATGTGTCCTGTCTTACATTTCTCGTTTTACAGAGATATTCGCTCTTACTCTGTTCTAGAATGCCGGGTGTGGAGGCTGTCCCTCCACACGACGACGCCCCCTCAGCGTTCTTGAATTCTCTGAGGGAGAAAGAACACCAATGAAGAAGTTGCTCCTGGGACTCATGCTGGCCGCGGTTCCGCTCATGGGCTGTGGCGCGGGGATGGAAGAGTCCTCGCCCGACTCCGTGCAGACGGTGGTGACCGAGTCCGGCCAGAGCCTCAACCTGGACTTCGGCCCCATGAGCTCGGAAGAGCCGCTGGCGTCGATGGGCGATTCGAGCGGCGACGTCTCCGCGATGGGCGCCGGCTGCTGGGTCACGCTCCTGTACTGTCGGGACCCGCGGTACAACGGCTGGGCGACCTGTCAGCAGAACGGCAAGTGCAGCCTGCAGCAGTTCAAGGACAACTGCATCGCCCTGTACAACAAGACCTGCTAGGCCCTAGGGCTCCTGGAAGCCGCCGCGCACCCATGCGTTGGCGGCGTCCCGGGTGAACTTGAAGTTCACCGGCGCGCGGTGCTTCGCGACGGTCGCGCCCGCGTCATCGATGGCCGAGAGCAGCGCGTGGGGGTCGTACTCATCCGGCACGAGCTCCAGCCGGACCTCGTACCAGCGGCCCTCCCAGGCGATGGAGAGCTTCTTGGTCAGGGCCTGGTCGCGCTGCCGGGCGGAGCGATCCAGGACCTCCGAGGCCGTCTTCACGAACGTGGCGAACGCCGTCGCGTCGAAGGGCTTGGGGTTCTTCTTGTCGCGGCCCATCACCCAGGGGCTGACGAGGGCAGGCTCGGAGAGCCCCTGCTTGCGGATCTCCACGGCCCAGCCGTCGTCCTCCTCGTTCTTGATGACCCGGGCCGACCAGCCGTTCTTGCGCCAGAACGTGGGCTCCATCACTTCGGGTTCGGCCGGCGTGTTCTCGTTGCTCATGGGCACTCCTCATACCCTCCCCCGCTGACACGCCGCCAGGAGTCCTGCGCGCGGCAGCTGCCCGCTTGCTCGGCCTGCCGTCCGGGGCAAGGGTTCGGGACTTCACGTTGGGCCCGGGCCCCGGCGCCGGGGGTATTCCGCACGCTAGGCTTGCCCGCATGGCCACCCAGCACCGCGTCTATCTGGTCCCCGGCTTCTTTGGCTTTACCCAGCTGGGCGACAAGGAAACGGAGCGCATCGCCTACTTCCAGAACGTCCCCCGGTTGCTGGAGCAGCGCTTCAAGGAGCGCGGCATCGATGCGCGGGTGCATCCCCTGGCCTCCTCCCCCACCTCCGGGCTGGGGCCCCGGGCCCAGGACGTGTTCCGGGAGATGGCCCGGACCGCGAACGAGGACGACGCGCAGCTCCACCTCGTCGGACACTCCACGGGCGGGCTGGATGCACGCAGCGTCGTCTCTCCGCGCATGGCCCGGGAGGCCCCGGACTTCGTGAAGCGCGTGCGCTCGGTCGTGAGCATCTCCACGCCGCATTACGGCACCCCGCTGGCCAGCTTCTTCCACGAGGGCCACGTCGGAAAGACGCTGCTGCGCTACCTGTGGCTCTTCACCTTCTTCACCCTGCACCGCAAGGTCATGCCGCTGCGGACCGCCGTCCTCCAGGCCTGCTACTGGCTCGTCCTGCGCAGCGAAGACGCGAAGCTTCCCCCCACCCTCTTCAATCAGATCTTCCGGCTGACCGCGGACCTCTCCGAACAGGAGCGCGAGGAGCTCATCCGGTTCTTCAGCCAGGTGGGCGAGCACCAGGAGCTGATCCACGACCTCATGCCCGCCAGCACGCGGGCCTTCAACGCGCGCACCCCGGACCGGGAGGACGTGCGCTACGGCTGCGTCGTCACCGGCGCTCCGCCACCCAGGCCGCGCCTGCCGCTGCTGCCCACGCCCCACGCGCTCCTCCAGGGAATCTTCGCCTTCCTGTACGCGAAGAGCGCGCCCCGGTCCCGGGAGCTCCAGGTGCCCGGGTTCACGGCGGCCCAGTCCCAGGCCCTCCAGGACGTCCTGGGCCGGAACTTCGAATCCCGGAGCGACGGCATCGTCCCCAGCCGCTCCCAGGTCTGGGGCGAGGTGATCCACGTCGCGCTCGGAGACCACCTGGACGTCGCGGGCCACTTCGACCAGCCGCCGGAGTACATCAGCTGGCTGTCCTCCGGCTCCCACTTCCAGGAGCCGCAGTTCCAGGCGATGTGGGAACGGGTCATCGACTTCACGGTGGGCGGCGGCGCGACTGTTCACCCAGGCACCTGAGCGGGCGCCGCGTGGCCGTGGGCGGGTGACGGCACGCGCGACTCGGCGGAGAGTCACCCCATGCGCCATGGACTCGTTCCCCCCCTCCTCGCTTCCCTCCTGCTGAGCGCCGTCCCCGGAGCACAGGCCCAGACGCCCCGGCCGCCCTCGCGGCAGGAAGGCAACCTGGCCCCGGGGCGTGGCGGTGAGAGTCAGCAGTCCGTGCCCCGGAAGGGCGACATCCCCCAGGGCGCGCCCGTGGAGACCGCGCCCCCCAACGTCCCGGAGTTCAAGCCCGCGTTCCCGCAGCAGACGCGCGCCCCGGCGGTGAAGACGCGCACGCCGCTTGTCGTGACGGAAATCGCCTCTGGCTTCAACAAGCCGTGGGCCATCGCGTTCCTGCCGGATGGCCGCTTCCTCGTCACGGAGAAGCCCACGGGCTCGCTCTACATCGTCACCGCCGCGGGCAAGAAGTCGCCGGCGGTGGCGGGCCTCCCCAAGGTGGATGGCCGGGGTCAGGGTGGGCTGCTCGACGTGGAGGTGGGGCCCGACTACGCGAAGAGCGGGCTCATCTACTGGACCTATTACGAGCCGCGCGAGGGCGGCAACGGGCTCGCGGTGGCGCGCGCGAAGCTGGTGGACGGCCCGAAGCCGCGCATCGAAGGGCTCCAGGTCATCTTCCGCATGCAGCCCACGCTCGAGTCCACGCTGCACGCGGGTGGACGGCTCGTCTTCACGCCGGACGGCAAGCTCTTCGTCACGCTCGGAGAGCGCTCCATCCTCCCGGGCCGCGTGCAGGCGCAGGACCTCAAGAGCGACTTCGGGAAGGTGGTCCGCATCCTCCCGGATGGCTCCATCCCCCAGGACAATCCCTTCGTGGGCAGGAAGGACGCCCGGCCGGAGATCTGGTCCTCCGGCCACCGCAACATCCTCTCCGCGGCCCTGGACGCGCAGCAGCGGCTGTGGATCGTGGAGATGGGACCGCGCGGCGGTGACGAACTCAACCGTCCCGAGGCCGGCAAGGACTACGGCTGGCCCACCATTGGCTATGGCGAGGAATACTCCGGCGAGCCCATCCACAAGACGACGCAGGCCGCCGGCATGGAGCAGCCTGTCTATTATTGGGATCCGGTCATCTCGCCGTCGGGGCTCACCATCTACTCGGGGTCGCTCTTCCCGGAGTGGAAGGGGAACTTCTTCATCGGCGGCCTGTCCAGCCAGGCGCTGGTGCGGCTGGTATTGAAAGACGACCGCGTGGTCGGCGAGGAGCGCCTGCTCACGGAGCGCAACGCGCGCATCCGCGAGGTGGTCCAGGGGCCTGACGGCGCGCTCTACCTGCTCACGGATGACTCGAACGGCCGCCTGTGGAAGCTCACGCCGGGCCGCGCGCCGTGAAGGACTCCCGCGTCCGGCGGCGTCTCAGCCCCGCCGCCGGAGCAGGTCGGCGCGCATCTCCTCCACCGCGTCCTTGGCCTCCTTCAGGCCCACGCCGTGCTGGTCGCGGTAGAGCTTGATGGCCTGGATGAGGTTGTTGTCCCAGATGGCGCGCTCGATGTCGGCGCTCAGGTCCGAGCCGGACACCTCCGGTCGCTCCGGAGACGCCCTGCCCGCCCGCATCGCCTCCACGGCGTCCTTCGCCTCCTTCAGGCCGCTGCCGTAGATCGCCCGGTGGTACTTGATGGCCTGGATGAGGTTGTTGTCCCGAACGGCACGCTCCATGGCGGCGTGGGCGTCCGGATCGGATGCCTCACGGCGCGCAGGAGGGCCCACGGGCATCCGGCCGTCCCGCATCGCCTCCACGGCGTCCTTCGCGTCCTTCAGGCCACTGCCGTAGAGCGTCCGGTGGAGCTTGATGGCGTTGATCATCTGCCCGGACTGGATCAACTCCGCGAGGACCTTCTCCCCGTCCTCCGGAGCTGAATCGATGGGCCGCGCCGGGGGCTGCTCGCCGTGGGTGGAGCGCCACCAGAGCCCCACGATGGCTCCCACCAACACCGCGATCATCAGCAACGCCAGGAAGGACATGGACATCCTCCGAGCATACAGAGGCCTCGGAGGATGGGGAGCCCTGCCGGCGTGTCAGCGCGTCACGGGCACCTGCTCACCATCAGCTCGCCGCCGTCGAGGCCCGCGTTGATGCGGAAGCTGAACACGTAGTTGCCGGCCTCCGGAATGGCGATGGAGGACTCCTTGCCGGGCCCCGCGGCGATCGACATGGACTGCTCCGCCGCGATCACCACCGGGTTCCCGCCCGTCACCGCGAGCTCCTTCGACCAGTCCGCGCTGGCGAACTTGAAGGTGTACGCGGTGACGTCCGGCTCGTTGACCACCACCTGGTAGATGTTGTCGCCCTTGTAGGCGAACCGGCGGCTGGCGGGCGTCGCACCGAAGTTGTCGCCACCGACGTAGCTGCCCCGGATGAACAGCTCCTTGCCGAGCGGGCCCGTCCCCTCGACCGTCGGCGCGTCGCAACGGGCCAGCGGTCCCTGACCGGAGAGCCCGCCGCCGGGGCCTGTCCGCGGCCCTTCCGCCGTCGGCGAAGCGATGACGAAGAACCGGGCCTCGAACGGCTTCAGCGCGATCGCGTGGTCCCCACCCGAGAGGGCCACGTCCTCGCCGCCCAGCAGCGCGACGAGCGTCCCCGCGCTGCCCACGGCCGTCCCCGCCACGGTGATGAGCGCGGGCTCCGCCTTCGCGTTCAACACATACAGGACGTGGTCCGTGCCCTTGTCCTTGCGGTCGATGAAGACGTGATCGTCCGAGTAGATGTGCGTCCGGCTGCCATTCGCCAGCGCCGGATGGGCGTCGCGCAGCGCCATCAGGGACGCGACGTGGTGCTTCAGGTCCGCCTGCGCGGGCGTGAGCACCGTGGCGGGGGCGCCCACCGTCGTCGGGATCCCCTCCACGATGGCGGAGGTCCGGGAGACGTGGTCGTCGCAGACGCCCCGGACGGCGCAGGTGGAGTTGTCCTCCCTGGCCGCGAAGCCCGGCAGCTCCTGTCCGATCTCGTCACCGCAGTAGAGGGTGATGGGGCCGCTGTAACCGGCCATGACGCTGAAGGCGGCCTTGTGGCGCGCCCACCAGGCGTTGTCCCCGGGCTCCGCCAGGCCGCCTCGCTGGAGCAGGTCGCCGAAGCGGACCAGGTCGTGGTTGGTCAGCATCAGGTTCGGCATGGCGTGGGCCGGATAGGCCAGCTGGTTCTGATACCCGGCCTGGAGGTTGTTCGCTCCACGGTTGCCCGTGCCGGACTCCTCGACGGCCAGCGTCTGCACCAGGCTGTAGCGCATGGGGAAGTCGAACGCGGACAGCAGCGCGGGGCTCGCGGTGGTGCCGTAGCCCTTGCTGGCGATGTCCGCCGGCCCGCTCCAGATCTCCGCCACCATGTAGCCCAGCGGATGGACGCTCTGTCCCGCCGCGTTCGTGTAGCTCACGTCCGCCGCGGCAGTGGCGACGGCGCTCCGCAGGTCGTCCCAGTACTGCACCGGAACCTGGTGGGCCTGATCCAGGCGCCAGCCGTCGATCTTGTATTCGGTCACCCAGTGCGTCGCGACCTCCTTGAAGAAGTCGAGGTCGTCAAAATTCGCGGTGGATCATACCGGGCCGTTCACACCCCGGCAGGCTCCGTGTCTCAGAACGCGACCTGGAAGCGGGACATCACGACGTTCTCCGCCTCGCGGTCACCTTCCGGAGCGCCGCCCACGAAGTCCGTGTGGTGGTAGTTCAACGCGAAGCGCACGCGCCGGTTGAAGGCGAAGACGGTCGCGACGCCGAAGCCCCGGGCCTGGCTCACGGAGCGGGCGGGGTCCGCGAAGCGGGGAAACGCGTCGTCGTCCATGTCCAGGCCCTGGTAGCGCGCGGAGATCTCCAGCGCGCCGCCCTTGCCCGTCTTGGGGTCGAAGGGGCGGTGGGGCTTGGGGCCCGTGAAGGACGCGTCCCCGCCCAGCACGTAGGACGCATACGCCTGCCACGCGTGGTGGCGCAGGCGCGCGCGCTGGTCACCGGTGCGCACCTCCTGTGACGACAGGACGTACTCCGCGAGCAGCCCCACCGGGCCCCAGTAGAAGTGGCCCTGCGGTGAGAGGCGCACGTGCTCTCCGTCCGCGACGGCGGTCCCTCCAGGGGTCCCGTTGTTCAGGAAGCTGAAGATGACCTCCTGGCCGGTGCTGCGCTGGGGCACCAGGGCCGTGTTGGCGGGAGTGGTGGAGGGCGTGCCGAACTGGAGGCCCCGGGAGACGGCCACGCCCACGCCCAGGCCCTGGAGCGCGGAGTCCGCGTCGCCCTTGAAGGGCTGGGCGAAGACGCGCGCCACCAGGTCGAAGCTGTCGTCGGTGTTGACGTCGATGCTGGCGCCGTCGGGAGCGCCGTTGACCACCGCGAACGCATAGGAGAGGCGCCCCCCGGCGATGTCGCCGTGCAGCTGCAGGCCCTCGTCGCGGACGGGGACCAGGTCGAAGGTGAGCGAGCGTTCGATGAAGGGCACGTCCGTGTTGGCCTGGAGCAGCTCCAGCCCGAAGGGCGTCTTGAAGCGGCCGGCGCGCAGGCGGAGCCATTCAACGGGGCGCAGGTCGATGTACGCGTCCTGGATGAGCGGCTGGCCGACGCCGAAGTCCGGCATGAGCCGGAAGTCCACGAAGCCGAACAGCGTCCCGTCCAGGAAGGGGCGCAGGCGCCGGATGAGGAACGTGTTGGTGCCGCTGCGGTCCGAGTCCGCCACGTAGAAGCGGCCGTCTCCCTGGAGCTGTCCGCGGATCTTCAGCACGAAGGCCTTGTCGGCGGTGGAGAGGATGTAGCCCTCCTCGGAGAGCTGGACGCTGGGGGGCTCGGTCGCCTGGGCGCGGGCCGGGGGCGTGGAGAGCAGCAGCAGCCCCAGGGTGGCGAGGTGGGCGG
>NZ_RAWL01000307.1:0-10691 GCF_003668885.1 Corallococcus sp. AB049A
GGAGATGGGAGAGGCCTTCCGAAGACTCACGGTCGTCGCGCCTCCGGCCGACGAAGGCGCCCCCGTTCGTGCTCCGCCGCCGCCCGCCCGGCACCCGCCGCCCATGGGTTCGGTGGCGCTCGTCTTCACCGACATCCAGGGGTCCACGCGGCTGTGGGAGCGCTGTGGCCAGGCCATGCGCGACGCGCTGGAGCTGCACGACGGCGTGCTGCGCGCGCTCCTGTCCGGCACCAACGGCTACGAGGTGAAGTCGCAGGGCGACGCCTTCATGGTCGCCTTCGCGTCTCCGGTGGAGGCCGCGCTCTGGTGCCTGCGCGCGCAGGAGGCGCTCTTGAGCGCGAGCTGGCCGGAGGCGCTGCTGGACGAACCGGACGCGGCGCAGGAGCACGCTCCCGAAGGCCTGACGCACCGGGGCCTGCGCGTGCGCATGGGCGTGCACGTGGGCGAGCCCGACTACCGCCTGGATCCGGCCACGCACCGGCTGGACTACCTGGGGCCGCCGGTGAACATCGCGGCGCGCGTCGCGGGCGCGGGACACGGCGGACAGGTGCTGCTGAGCGGCGCGGCGTGGGCCCGCGTCCAGCCGGAGCTCGCGTCGCTGGGGATGCCCATCGCGCGCCCCCTGGGGGCCTACCGCCTGCGCGGCGTGAGCGACTGCGTGTCCCTGGTGGAGCTGTTGCCCGCGTCGCTCGCGCACCGGCGCTTCGGTCCCCTGCGCGCCCAGCGGGAGCGGCCCGGCAACCTGCCCGCGCTGCGGCAGGACCTGGTGGGGCGCGCGGAGGAGCTGGAGACGCTGCGGCAGTGGATGTCGGAGGGCGCCCGGCTGATCACCATCCTGGGCCCGGGCGGCATGGGCAAGACGCGGCTGGCCACGCACTTTGGCGCGCTGGAGTCCGACGCGGGCGCGTGGGAGGGCGGCGTCTGGCGGTGCGACCTGGAGGAGGCGCTGACGGAGGAGGACCTCTGCCACGCGGTGGGCCGGGCCCTGGGCGTGCCGCTGACCGCGGACGGAGACGGCAGCATGCCCGCGGAGCGGCTGGGGCGCGCGCTCGCGGGGTGCGGCGACGTGCTGGTCATCCTGGACAACGTGGAGCAGGTGGTGCGTCACGTGCCCGCGACGCTGGGGCACTGGCGGGTGCTGGCGCCGCGCGCGCGCTTCCTCGTCACCACGCGCGAGGCCCTGCGGCTGCCCGGCGAGCGCGTGCTGGACCTGGCCCCGCTGAGCCTGCCGGAGCCGGATGAGCGGTGCTGGGAGGCCATCCTGCGCTCGGACGCGGTGCGCCTGTTCGTGCAGCGGGCCCAGGAGACGCGCGGCGACTTCGTCCTGAGCGACGCGGAGGCCCCGCGCGTCGCGGACATCGTGCGGCAGCTGGACGGCATCGCGCTGGCCATCGAGCTGGCCGCCGCGCGCGTGAACGTGCTGGGCGTGGAGCAGCTGCGCGAGCGGCTGTCGAAGCGCTTCGACCTGCTGCGCGTGGGGCGGCGGGACGCGCCCGCGCGGCAGGCGACGCTGAGAGGCGCCATCGACTGGTCCTGGAACCTGCTGGAGCCGGCCGAGCGCGCCGCGCTGGCGCAGTGCTCGGTGTTCCGGGGCGGCTTCACGCTGGAGGCCGCCGAGGCCGTGCTGGTGCTGCCGGAGGGCTCGCCGGACGTGCTGGAGGTGGTGCACTCGCTGCGCTCGCAGTCGCTGCTGTGCGCGCGCGAGGAGGGGGCCCCCGGCGGCTTCCTGCGCCTGGGGCTGTACGAGAGCATCCGCGAGTACGCGGCGCTGCGCCTGAAGGAGATGGGCGACGAGGTGGCGTGCGAGGCCCGCCACGCGGACACCTACGTCCGGGTCGCGGGCCGGCTGCGCGAGCGCGTGCAGAAGACCGGAGGCGCGACGGCGCTGCGCAGGCTGGCCCTGGAGCGGGAGAACCTGCTGGCCGCGTGCGACAACGCGCTGGCCGTCCGTCCCGTGACCGCGGAGTCCCTGGGCCGCGCGCTGGAGACGCTGGGCGTGCTGGAGCCGGATGCGCGCACGCGCGGGCCGGTGGGCCTGCTGGTGGGGCGGCTGGAGCGCGCGCTGGAGGCGTCGTCGCACGTGGCCGTGGCGCCGCTGAAGCGCGCGGAGGCGCTCGCGGTGCTGGGCCGCGCGTACCTGGACGCGGGGCAGGCGGAGTTCGCGCGCCAGGCGCTGGAGGAGGCGCGCGGCATCTTCCACACGCTGGGCGAGGCGGCCTCGGAGAAGCGCGTGCTCGTGGACCTGTCCATCGTCGCGCGTCACGCCGGAGACGGAGCCGCCGCGTGGACGCTGATGCGCGACGCGCAGGCGCTGCCCTCCGGAAACGACCGCTGGCTGGAGGCCTACGCGGTGGGCAACCTGGGCCTCGTCGAACAGGTGCGCCACGGGCCCCAGGCGGCCATCCCGCACCTGCGCGCGTCGCTGGCGCTGTTCCACGAGGTGGGCGACGTGACGTTCGAGGTGGGCTTCCTCACCAACTGCGCGGTCGCCATCGGCGAGGCGGGCGACGGCGGCGAGGCCGTGATGCTCCTGGGCGAGGCGCTGGGCCGGGCGCTGAGCGTGGAGGACCGCGCGGGCCAGGCGCTCGCGCGGCTCAACCTGGGCTGCTACCTGATGGACGCGGGCGGCATCGCGGACGCGTGCGAGCACCTGGAGTCCGCGGTGCGCCTGTCCCGGCTCCTGGGGCAACGCCTGCTGGAGGGCACGGCGCTGGGGGAGCTGGGCCGGGCGTGCCTGGCGCGGGGTGACTGGAAGCAGGCGAGCACGGCGCTGACGGAGGCCATCTCCATCCTGGGCCGGGCGTCCCGCTGGCAGTCCCTGCGCTTCATCGCGCACCGGGCCGCGCTGGACGCCGCCCGCGGAGACCTGAAGGCAGCGCGCGAGGGCTTCGGCCTCCTGGACGCCAGCCCCGAGCTGCGTGAGGACCCTGCCCTCCTCCAGCTCGTGGACCTGCTCCGCGCCGCGCTCGACCTGGCTGAAGCCGACGCCGCGCCCTCGCCAGGCGCCGAGGGCGACGAGGCCCGGGCCAGGGCCCGCCGCCGCATCGAAGCGGCCCGTAACGCCCCGCGTGAGACGTCGTCGTCCGACATCCGCGGCGCGCTGCGCTTCCTGGAGGCCTGGCCCGGCCTCACGGATTCGCACCCGGAGGCCTGAAGCTTCGCTACGGCTTCGCGGCCGGCTTCGCGAAGCGGCGGAAGAAGCTGTCGTCGTTCCAGTACGGCCGGCCCGGAGCGTCCGCCACCGTGTTCGTCAGCGCGGTGAGGAACGTGATGAAGCGCGCGGCGCCCTCGTGGTCCACGGGCTGCTGCGCCAGGTCGTCCGACGGCGCGTGGTAGCGCTCGGTCAGCCACTGCTTGAAGATCTTCTCTTCCTCCGAACCCGGCGTGTAGCCGAACTTGAAGAACAGCGCGGGCACGCCCTCGCGGATGAACGAGTACTGATCGCTGCGCACGAACAGGTTGCGGTCCGGCTCCGGATCCGCGAGCACCTGCACGTCCAGCTTCGCCGCCACCTCCGCCAGCGGCACCGCGAGCGAGGACTCGTCCTTGCCATGCGCCACCACCGACGTGAACGGCCAGTGGGGCATGAACATGTCCAGGTTGAAGTCCGCCACGATGGACGTGATGGGCACCGGCGGCCGCGACGCGAAGTACTTCGACCCCAGCAGCCCCTTCTCCTCCCCCGTCACCAGCGCGAGCAGCACCGAGCGCTTCGGCGCCTCCTTCTGCGCATGCAGCTGCCGCGCGACCTCCAGCAGCGCCGCCACGCCGGACGCATTGTCCATGGCGCCGTTGTAGATGCGGTCCCCCTTCACCGGCTCGCCCACGCCCACGTGGTCCAGGTGCGCGCTGAGCACCACGTACTCCTTCGCGAGCACCGGATCCGAACCCGGCATGACGCCCACCACGTTCATGGACTTCAGCGGCTTCACGTCGAAGGCCAGCTTCGCCTTCATGCGCAGCGGGAGGTCGAACCTGGGCAGCGGCTTGTCCGCGTTGGCCAGCGCCACCAGCTCCTCGTAGGTGTGCGGCGCGCCCTCCAGCCACTTCCGCGACTGCGCGACGTTCACCACCACCGCGACCTTCATCCCGCGCGAGTCGTTGAGAGACGCATCCGTGAACACCACCGTGGGATTCTTGGCGGAGGCCACGGTGCGCTCCCAGGGCAGCTCCAGCAGCTTCGGGTTCTGGAGATACACCACCCCCACGACCCCCGCCGCCTTGAGCACCTTCATCCGCTCTTCCCACGAAGAGAAGTGCGACTTCACCGGCCCGGGGATGTTCCCCGGCCCGCCCTGGAGCATCACCACCGCCTTGCCCTTCAGGTCCAGGCCCGCGAAGTCGTCGTAGCCCAGCTCCGGGATGGACAGGCCATAGCCCACGAACACCAGCGGCGCGTCCACGGTGCCGTTGTCGCCCTGCCGCGAGGACAGCACCACGTCCTCGCCCTGCACCAGCGGCTGCGCCTTGCCGTCCTTCACCAGCGCGACGCTGGACCTGGACTCGATGAGGCGGCGCGACTGAAGCGCCATGGGCTGGAGGAAGCCTGTCTTCAACAAGGGCTTCACGCCCAGCGCGGCCAGCTCCTTGGACACGTAGCCCGCGGCCGTCGCGTAGCCCTTGCTGCCCGTATCGCGCCCCTCCATCGCGTCACTGGCCAGCACCTCCACGTGCTTCCACCAGCGGTCCTCGCCAACAGGAGGCTTGGATGCAGGAGGCTCCGCGGCGAAGGCCCCGGAGGAGACGAACAGCGCGAGCGCGGCGACGGATGAGACCCGGTTCATGCCCCGGAGCATCCAGGGCAAGGCCGGGTCATGCAACCCTCATCAGGCCTGCACGCCCAGCCGCCGGCCGCGAAGCTCCGAAAGGGTGCGGGCATCCAGCAGCACGGCTGATTTCTCCTGCGGGGACAGCGGCTCCACGCCGCCCGCCAGCAGCTTGCGCCGCGCGGAGGCCAGCGCCGCGGGGACGCTCGCCGCCGGGTGCGACTCCAGCAGCGCCAGGTGCAGCGCGTGCGCCCGAGGGTCGGTGAGCACGTGGTCCAGCGCGTCGTCCACCGGCTCCAGCTCCTCCTCCGCCAGCTCCTGCGCGCGCACCAGCACGGTGGGCGGCTGGACCTCTTCCGGGATGAGCAGCAGGCCCCGGCGCTGCAGCCACAGGCCCAGCGACGCACGGGAGGTGAAGACGGAGATGGCCGGGGCCAGCCACAGCCCCAGGATGACCGGCGACAGCCACGCCAGCATGCCCGGCGCCACCGCGACCGTGAGCACCGCGAGCACGACGCCAATCACCATGTGCCACTTGTGCCGGCGCAGCGCCTCCGGCCACGGCAGGTCCGTGTCCTCACGCTGCTGGCTGGACCAGTTCACCTTGTAGCCAAACAGCGTCCCGAACACGAAGTGCGACTGGAAGAGCATCATCACCGGCGCCATCAGCGTGGAGACGAAGCCCTCCAGCATCACGCTGAGCACCAGCTTGAAGCGGCCGCCCATGTTCGCGGCCTCTTCACGGTCCGCCAGCACCAGGCCCATGCCCATCAGGCGCGGAATCCACAGGAGCGCCAGCGACAGGGCCATCAGCCGCAGCGCGCCCACCGTGTCGAACGCGTCCCCGCCCGGCAGCGTGGCCTGGAACTCCATCAACGTCGCGGGAGCGAAGAACCACTCGTGCAGCGCGGCGAACAGGCCCGCCACCAGGAAGATGAGCCACAGGGGCGACGCCACGTAGGACATCACGCCCATGAGGAAGTGCATCCGGCTCATGGGGTGCAGGCCGCCCGCCATCACCAGCCCCAGGTGCTGGAGGTTGCCCTGGCACCAGCGGCGGTCGCGCTGCGCGTACGCCAGCAGGTCCGGCGGCGGCTGCTCGTAGCTGCCACCCAGCTCCGGCACCAGCCACACCGTGTAGCCCGCGCGGCGCATCAGCGCGGCCTCCACGAAGTCGTGGCTGAGGATGTGGCCGCCGAAGGGCTGCTGGCCCGGCAGCACCGGCAGGCCGCAGTGCTCGATGAAGGGCGCCATGCGCAGGATGGCGTTGTGGCCCCAGTAGTTGGAGTCCCCCAGCTGCCACGCCGCCGCGCCCGCCGCCACGATGGGGCCATACACCCGGCCCGCGAACTGCTGCAGCCGCGCGAACAGCGTGGAGCGCCCCACGTTCTGCGGCGGTACCTGGAGGATGCCCGCGCCGGGGTTGAGCTCCATCAGCCGCGCCATCTTCACGACGCTGTCGCCCGCCATCAGGCTGTCGGCGTCCAGCACCAGGAGGAAGTCGTAGCGGCGGCCCCAGCGCTCACAGAACTCCGCCAGGTTGCCCGCCTTCTTGGCCGTGTTGTCGGAGCGGCGGCGGTAGAAGATGCGCCCCTGCCCGCCCACGCGGCGGCACAGCTCCGACCACGCCAGCTCCTCCGCCACCCACGACTCCGCCTTCGTGGAGTCGCTCAGCACGTAGAAGTCGAACGCGTCCAGCTGCCCCGTCGCCGCGATGGACTCATACGTCGCCTGCACGTGCGCGAACACGGCGGCCGGGTCCTCGTTGTAGACGGGCATCACCACCGCGGTGCGGCGCGTGAGTGGCTCCGCGGTCTCTTCCTCCGTGGGCCAGCGCAGCCCCGGCACCCGCTGGTTGGACACCCGCTGGATGAAGCCCGCGACGCCGCTCCAGAATGACAGGGCGATCCACGCGAAGCACACCGCGAACAGGCCCAGCACGAACAGCTCCGGCACCGTGGTGCCGTGGGCCGCGAGCAGCCGGTGCATCTCCACGCAGGCGAACCCGGTGGACAGGGCGGCGAGCCCCAGCACCATCACGCGGCGCGGACGCGCCAGGGCCGGAGTGTAGGGTTGGGCGTTCATGCGGACTCCGGGCTCCCGTGCGGCTTCGCGAATGTGAGGTGCGCGCCCTAGCGCGACGGCGACACGCCGGCCTGGCCGGCGGCCGGACGCAGCCAGCGGCGCAGCATGTCCATGAAGGGATTGAGCACGAGCTGCTGCTCGCGCATCTGGCAGGGCACCTCCGCCGGGGCGGACATGGGCACTGCTTCACACACCGCGCGGCGCCACGCGTCCGGCAGCGAGGACGGAGCGCGCATCAGCACGTCCGCGCCCCAGCGCGCGCCGCCCACCAGCACGAACGCGGCCCGGCCGCGCACCAGCAGGGACGGCCCCACGTGCGCGGGCCCCAGCACCTCCGCCAGCCACCCCTCCACGCGCCACCGCGCCAGGGCCAGCGCGGCCTCCGGAGACAGCGTCAGCTCACGCGTGCCCAGGACCCAGCCCGCCAGCTTCTCCAGGTCCTGCCGGCCGGTGAAGCCGAAGTCCTGGAAGAAGTTCACCAGGGCGGCCTGGGTGTCCGCACGAGCCGCCTGCGGCATCGCCGGGGCGAAGGAGATGAACGGGTGCGTGGTCACGGAATCCACAGGTAGCTCCAGGTCTCGGTGAGGGTCTCGGAACCGCGTTTGAGGAAGCAGCGCAGCTCGACGGGGCCTTCTCCGTCGGGCATGAGCTCGAAGGCCGCGCGGAAGCCACCGGTGACGGCGTGGACCTCCGCGCGCGGGTGCAGCACCTGGCCACGCGAAGCGGTGACGACCGCCTCCACCGGGCCGGTGCCCTCCGTGCTGGCCTTCGTGAAATCAAGGACGAAGCGGCGCGCGCCCGGCTTGCTGCCCGCCGCCACACGCGTCGCCGCGACGGTGGAACCGCCGGCCTTCACGCCCTCGGGGTTGAAGCCCCAGGACAGCCGGTAGGCGAAGTGAAGCTGTGCACCCGCCTGCACCGGCGCATCCGGCACCCAGAAGGCCACGATGTTGTCGTGGATCTCCTCGCGCGTGGGCAGCTCCACCAGCCGCACGGAGCCCGCGCCCCAGTCACCCACCGGCTCCACCCAGGCGCCGGGGCGGCGCTCGGAGCGCGCCTCCAGGTCCTCGTAGCTGCTGAAGGCCTGGTCGCGCTGCAGCAGGCCGAAGCCCGCGAGCCCGTCCGTGTGGAAGCTGCTCGTCTGGATCTGCTTGGGGTTCTTCAGGGGGCGCCAGAGCTTCTCGCCGTTCTTCATCCATACGGAAATCCCGTCGGAGTCGTGGACCTCCGGGCGGAAGTCGTCGAAGCCGCCCCGGTCGTTCTCCCCGAAGAGGAACATGCTGGTGAGCGGCGCCACGCCCAGCTGACGCACCGGCTTGCGCACGAACACCGTGGACTCCACGTCCATCACGGTCCGCTCACCGGGCCGGATGGCGAAGCGGTACGCGCCCGTGACGCTGGGGCTGTCCATCAGCGCGTGCACCACCACCGTGTCCGAGCCCTTCGCCGGCGTCTCCAGCCAGAACTCGCGGAACGTGGGGAACTCCTCGCCCCCCGGCTGCGCCGTGTCGATGGCGAGCCCGCGCGCGGACAGGCCGTACAGGTTGCCCTTGCCCAGCGCGCGGAAGTAGCTGGCGCCCAGGAAGACCACCAGCTCGTCGTAGTAGTCCTTCGTGTTGAGCGGCGCGTTGAGGCGGAAGCCCGCGAAGCCGTTCACCTTGCCCTTGGGCGGACTGCCCACCAGGGGCCCGTAGGCGAACTGATCCGTGGAGAAGGGCACCGGGCGCGCCTTGCCGCCCTCCACCACGTTCACGCCCACCGGGCGGGTGTAAAAAAAGCCGGGGTGGAAGAACTGCGCCCGGAAGGGCAGCCCCTCCGCGCGCCACAGCGAGGCGGCGTCACGGAAGCGGATGTCCCGGTACTGATCGTAGGTGAGCTTCTCGAAGGACGGCGGCACGCCGACGGGCGCCTCCTGGTACGGCTTGGCCGCCAGGGCGCGGGCCTTCTCCTCCACCGTCGCCGCGGAGAACCCGGACGAGGCCTTCGCCGCCGTCCCCGCCTTGGGCTGCTGGGCACACGCCAGCGATGCCGCGCACAGCCCCATCCCCCAGGCCATCCCCACCGTCTGTCGCTGCCACCGCTTCAAGTCCCGCTCCTCCCAGGGCCCACCGCCCACGCCAGTACGGCGCGACGCGGCAAAGGCTAGCAACGGTTGTGCCAGGCGGCAGGTGCTGGGAGTTTTCCCAGTCATTCCAAGGACCTGCCCATTCCGGGGTCCGGAGCGGATGATTGGCGCTCCAATGATTCCGCTCGCTTGAGAGGGCGGCCTGGAGGGAGGCTGCCGGCGCCTGGATTGGGGGGTTGTGGACGATGGGGACAGGCGGCCAACAGCCCTGTCCGAAATCTCCACAGGCATGGGGGGCAGGCGGGCGGGAAGGATTTCCCGGGACATTGCCCCCCATTGCAGGCAGTGTGGCTCACGCCCTGGGCGGCACCGGGAATCGTTCCGGACGCGCAGGGGTTCCAAGACGTTCGCAGGTGCCTCGGGCCGTTGATTGGCCTGACCGCGTACCGCCAGGCGCCCCCGTATTCCGCGGGAGAGCGCGCTGCGCGGTCGGTCCCCCAACTGAGGGGGAGTGCGCCCACCCTTCTCATGCGGGATTTCATGACTTTCGATGAACTGCTGTTGACTGATTCGCTCCTCAAGGCCGTCAAGGCCGAGGGCTACACCACGCCCACGCCCATCCAGGCGAAGGCGATTCCCCATGCCCTCGCGGGCAAGGACGTGCTGGGCGTGGCCCAGACGGGCACGGGCAAGACGGCGGCGTTCGCGCTGCCCATCCTCCAGCGCCTGTCGGCGAAGGCGCCCGCGGGCGGCGCGCGTCCGGTGCGCTGCCTGGTGCTGACGCCCACGCGTGAGCTGGCCAGCCAGGTGAGCGACAGCTTCGTGACCTACGGCAAGAACCTGCCCCTGCGCCATGCCGTCGTGTTCGGCGGCGTGGGCCAGAATCCGCAGGTCCAGGCGCTGCGCCAGGGCGTGGACATCCTGGTGGCGACGCCGGGGCGCCTGCTGGATCTCATCGACCAGGGCTTCGTGACGTTGCGCGCGCTGGAGGTGTTCGTCCTGGACGAGGCGGACCGCATGCTCGACATGGGGTTCATCCACGACGTGCGGCGGGTCATCAAGGTGCTGCCGCAGGTGCGCCAGACGCTGTTCTTCAGCGCGACGCTGCCGCCGGACATCATGGACCTGGCGCGCAACATCCTGAAGGACCCCGTGCGCGTGGAGGTGTCCCCCGCCTCCAGCACGGCGGAGACGGTGAGCCAGCAGGTGTACTTCGTGGAGCGCGAGGAGAAGCGCGCGCTGCTCACGCACCTGCTCCAGGACGCGAAGACGATTCCGCGTGCGCTCGTGTTCACGCGCACGAAGCACGGCGCCAACCGCGTGGCCAAGCAGCTCACGGCGGCGGGCGTGCGCGCGGACGCCATCCACGGCAACAAGAGCCAGAACGCCCGCGAGCGCGCGCTGGACGAGTTCCGCGCCGGCACCCTGCGCGTGCTGGTGGCCACGGACATCGCGGCGCGCGGCATCGACATCGACGGGCTGTCGCACGTGTTCAACTACGACCTGCCCAACGTGCCGGAGCAGTACGTGCACCGCATCGGCCGCACGGGCCGCGCGGGCGCCAGCGGCCAGGCCGTGTCCTTCTGCGACTCCGAGGAGCGCGCGTACCTGCGCGACATCGAGCGCACCATCCGCCGCAGCGTGCCGGTGGTGGCGGACGCCGCCTTCCGTTCGCAGCTGCCCCCTCCCCTGCCCGGTGACGTGGAGGAGAGCCGTCCGCCCATGAACCGTGGTGGCCGGGGCCAGTCGCGCGGCGGTGGCGGTGGCGGCGGCGG
>NZ_RAWL01000308.1:0-10690 GCF_003668885.1 Corallococcus sp. AB049A
ACCCCACCCCGCGCCAGCCCCCGGTACGCCCGCGCCAGCTCGCGCAGCGTCACGTCGCCGTTGCCCAGCACGATGCCGACTCCGTAGTGCGACGCGCTCTCCGTGAGGCTCTGGAAGCCCGCCTCGCGCAGCACGCGCAAGACCTGCTCCGGCCCCAGCGCGTCCGCCACCCGCACAGCCGGGATGTTGTAGCTGGACGCCAGCGCCGCCCGCAGCCGCACCGGGCCGTGCACACGCCGGTCGTAGTTCTTCGGCACGTACGCGCCGCCCGGCGTGGCCAGGTGCACCTCCACGTCCGCGAGCACGCTCGAGGGCGTGAAGCCCTTGCTCAGCGCCAGCCCGTACGCGAACGGCTTGAGCGCCGACCCCGGCTGACGCAGCGAACGCACACCGTCGTTCTGCCCGCCCTTCTCCTCATCCAGGAAGTCCGAGGACCCCACGTACGCGAGCACCTCGCCCGTCGCGTTGTCCAGGACGATGGCCGCCGCCTCGCCCACGCGCCGGTGCGCGAGTCCCCGCAGCTCCTCCGTAATCGCCTTCTCCACCGCCGCCTGGAGCGCCGGGTCGATGGTCGTCTCGATGCGCGAGGCCCCGTCCAGCCCCAGCTCCGGCAGCCGCTGGAGCAGCGCCGTCGTCAGGTGCGGCACCTCGAACACGCGCTCTGGAGGCACCAGGTCCAGCGGCGTCTCCTCCGCCGCCTTCGCCTCCTCCTTCGTCAGGAAGCCCTCCTCCACCATGCGCGAGAGCACGTCGCGCATCCCCGCCATGGCCATCTCCGGACGCCGGTAGGGGTCCCTCCGCGCGGGCGACCGCGCCATCCCCGCGAGCAGCGCCGCCTGTCCCGCCGACAGCCGCTCCGCGGGCCGCCCGAAGTAGCGCCGCGCCGCCGCCTCCACGCCGAACGTGGAGTTCCCCAGCGGCACGCGGTCCAGGTACTCCAGCAGCACCTGCTCCTTGGAGAGGTGCGCCGTCAGCCGCAGCGCCCACAGCGCTTCGCCCGCCTTGCCCCACCACGAACGCTCGCGGGGCACCAGCCTGCGCGCCAGCTGCTGCGGAATCGTGGACGCGCCGGACACGATGCGCCCGGCCTGCACGTTGTCGCGCGCCGCCCGGGCCACCGCCACCACGTCCACGCCCGGATGCGACGTGAAGCGTTGGTCCTCCGCGGCGATGAAGGCCTGCCGCACCTTCGGGGGAATGCGTCCCCCCGGAAGGCCCACACTGCGTCCGTCCTCGCGGGAGAGCACCTCGCGCAGGGCATGGCCCGTGCGGTCGGTGAGCACCAGCGAGGACAGCGCCTCGCGGGACAACAACGTCCCGGGCAGGGGCCACGCGATGAAGCCCGCGCAGCCCACCACCCCGAGCACCGCGGCCAGGGCCACGGCGCGCATCATCCCGCGAAGCGTGAGGCGCTTCATCACTTCGAAGCGACCTCTTCCGGCATCAGCACCGGGAAGCGTCCACCCTCGGAGCGGCCAAACACCTCCGGCGTGTACATCTCCTCCGCGTGCGCGGGCTTGAGCAGGAAGTCACCCGGCGTCGTGGCCCGGGCAACGAAGCTCGCCACGTGCACGCCGGGGGGCAGCTCGTCCGCGAAGAACACCACGCGGTCATCCCGCATCTCCGTGTGGTTGAACGGCGACCAGAAGCGCGTCGCCCAGACGTTGTTGCCCTCGTCCGTCTCCGACAGGTCCTCCTCGCTCTCGTACTCGTAGCCCTCGCCGGGGCCCTCCTCCTCGCCGGAGCCCACGGGGCCCGGCAGGCTCGCCGTGCTGGCCAGCGACGTGTCCACCGGCTCCAGGCCCGCGGGCAGCGGCACGTCCACCGCCACGAAGTTGCGCTGCATCGGCGTCGCCACGCGCACGCGCACGCGCACCAGCTCACCCGCGCGCGCCGCCTTCGCCTGCCCACCGCCCGAGTACGGCTCGAACCAGCGCTGGACGATGATGCCCCGATCCAACGGATCCACCGGCAGCTGCGCAGGCGCGTAGCGCAAGAGCGCCCCGTAGTAGAGGTTGCCCGTGCCGTTCACGCCGAAGGTGAAGGGCTGCGCCTTGTCCGCCGGGCCCAGCTTCTCCACCGGCACCTGCACCGTCTTCACGCCCAGGTCGCGGCCCTTGAAGTCGGCGGAGGCAATCACCTGCCCGCCCAGCTTCACCACCGCCTCGAAGGACGGCACGGCCGTCTCCTTGCGGCGGACCACCTCCGACAGCGCCATCAGCGTGAAGGCCGCCTCCTGCGTGTTGCGGAAGCGCCCGTCACCCTGGCGCGCGGACGCCAGGTAGCGCCCCATCTTCGACACGTAGGGGTGATCCGGCTGCACGTCCACCAGCGTCTGGAGCACCAGCGCCGTGGTGCGCGTGTCGGAGGACCAGAGCGGCGCGTACGTCTTCGCGTCCGTCTCCTGGAAGTGCACGCCCGCCGCGGTCTCCTGGGCCGTGTTGAGCAGCTCCTGGAGCATCTTCTGGCCCTGCGCGCGGTTGCCCTTCCCCACGAAGATGGCGTCCGTCAGCATCGCCCGCGCGAAGAGCGGCAGCTTCTGCCGCTGCTCGAACAGCTCGTTGTAGTACGACGGCCGCGGCGACCCCATGCGAGCCAGCGTGTAGAGCGCGAAGGCCCGCGTCTCCGGCCCCGGCGCGGTGCAGCCGTACGGGCACTGCGTGCACACGCCCGCCGCCACCTTGTCCGCCAGGTACTTCTTCGCCTTGTCCAGCACGCTCGCGTTCACCGCGTAGCCCACCTCCTTGGCCCGGGCGAGCGCCAGCGTCGCGTACGCGGAGGCATACGGCGACGCGCAGTCGTTGGACGCCCAGAAGCGGAAGCCGCCGTCGTGGTTCTGGAGCGCTTCAATCTTGCGCACCGTCGCCATCACCACGGTGTCCGGATCCAGCGTGCCCTGCGTCTTCAGCGCGTCCTCGCTGAGGAAGCCGCGCACGAACGCCTGCTTCTGCTCGTCCGTTCCGCCGGTCCACGCCACGCCGAACTTGCCGGACAGCTCGCGCAGCGCGACGAACGGCACCAGCCGCGACGACATCTGCTCCAGGCAGCCGTAGGGGTAGTCCACCAGCTGGTTCATGGACTCGTCGAATCCGCCCATCACCGTGGAGGACATCGTCACCGTGAGGCCGCCCATGCCGGGACGCACGCCGCCCGGCGGCTGGAGCCCCTCCACGCGCTCGCTCGTGGTGTCACCGTAGGTGGCCACCGCCTCCATGCCCACGGGCAGCTGCACGGGGATCTTCTGCTCCACCGCGTCGGACTCCCCGCCGCCCGCGACGGCGAACTGCAGCACCGCGGTGCCCGGCTGCTCGGCCACGAAGGTGAAGCGCACCTCGCGCGCCTTGCCGTCCAGCGACACCGTCTTCTCCGAGGGACCCTCCACGCGCACGCCCGTGAGCTTCGCGGTGACCTTGGCCTCCTTGATGGCCGGGTTCGTGGTGTGGATGACCACGCCGGCTTCCGCCTTGTCACCCACGCGCACCAACCGGGGCAGCGCCGGCAGCGCCAGCAGCGGCTTGGCCACCTGCACCTTGCTCTCGCCCACGCCGAAGCGGTCCGCGTCCGTCACGGCGACGGCCATGATGCGGAAGGTGGTCAGGTTGTCCGGCAGCGTGAACTCCACCTTCGCGTTGCCCTGGTCGTCCGTCTCCACCGACTGGAACACCGCCGTCGTCTTGAAGTTGGACCGGATGCCGGAGCCCGTGGTGTCGGAGCCGCCGGAGCCGCCCGGCCGCGAGCCCTTCTCGCCGTACAGCTTGCGCAGCACCAGGTGGATGAGCGGCTCGCCGATGCGCACCGACAGGCCGCGCTCCTGGAACATCGCGTCCAGCGGATCCGGCGTCTTGTAGCCCGTCAGCCGCAGCACGCCCTCGTCCACGGCCCACAGCGTGACCTCGGACTTCGCGCCCTGGCCCGCCGCGTCCTTCACCGCCACGTTCACCGTCACCTTGTCGCGCGGGCGCTTCTCGGGCGCGTCCGGCGTCAGCGTCACCGCCAGGCGCTTGGACTTCTTCTCCACCCGCAGCTGCGTGTAGCCCACGCGGACGGCGGGCCGGCCCGGGTCGTCACCGGACTCGATGCCCTTGGCCGCCTCCACGCGGCCGCGCACCAGCACCACGCCCACGTAGACGTTGGGGATGGCGCCCTCGCCCAGCGGGACGTCCAGCGCGGTGGCGCTGCCCTTGAGCTTCACGCGGCGCACGCTGAGCACGCCCTCGCGCTCCACCGTGAGGATGGCCTCCGCCTGCGGGTACGGGCTCTTCACCAAAATCTTCGCGGTGTCGCCCACGTCGTACAGCTGCTTGTCCGCCACCAGGTCGATGCGGTCCGTGTCGTTGCGCTGCCAGGACACCCAGCCGGTGCCGGTGACGTAGAGCGAGTCGCGCGTCGTCGCCTTGCGGCCCTTCGCGTCCGTGGCCACCGCCTCCATCACGTACAGGCCGGGCTCGGCGGGGGTGAACCTGCACTGCTGCGGCGTCGCCGCGCTCTTCACCGAGCACTTCGCGGCCTCCGTCTCCACCGGCTCCGTGACGGTGAACCACTGGCCGCCGTCGCCCTTCTTGCGGATGGACTTCCACTCGCGGCGCTTGATGTTCACGTCCACCGCGACGCCCTCCTGGCGCTTGCCCTCGGGGGACACGGCCACGAGCTCCAGGCCCACCTCCTTGCCGGCCTCCGCGAAGCCGGTGGAGAGCATGCGCAGGCCCGCGTAGACGTCCGCGGGGTGCACGATGACGAGGTTGCGGTTGGCCACGCGCTGGCGGTTGACGTCCTCCACCTCCGCCTCCAGCGTGTACTCCCACGTCTTGCCACCGGGGGCGTCCGCCGTGCCCAGCGCCAGCGCCAGCTGGCCCTGCGCGTCCGTGCGTCCATCACCGGAGCCGAACGACTCCGTGCTGTGCTCCGGCTGCTCGTCGTCCCACCACCAGGTGTTCACCCCGAAGGTGAAGGCCTCGTTGCCCGGGGGCATGAAGAACGAGCTCTGGCGCTGCACGCTCCAGCGCACCTGCGCATCCCCCATGGCGCCGCCGAACAGGTAGCGCGCGTCCACGCGGGCGGTGAGCGGCTCGCCGGCGGCGACGTCCTTCTTGGGCACCGCCACGTCCACGCGGAACTGCGGCGCGCGGTACTCCTCCACGCGGAAGGTGCCGCCGTAGCTCAGCGACTCGCCGCCCACCTTCAGCTTCGCGGCCACGTCGTAGTAGCCCAGGGGCAGCTCCTTGCCCAGCTTGAGGTCCGCGCGGAAGGTGCCGTACTTCGTGACGGCGGCCTCCGTCTGGAAGATCTTCTCGCCGCGCGAGCTGGTGACGGTGATCTGCGCCTTCGCGTTCGCGGGCGGCGACTTGAGCACGCCCAGGCGGCGGTAGCGCGCCACGCCCTTGAGCATCACGTCGTCACCGGGGCGGTAGATGCCACGGTCTGCGAACACGAAGCCCAGGCTGTCCGGGACGCGGCCCTCCCACGCGCTCTGCAGCGAGAACGCGCCGGGCGACATGCCGCCTTCCCACGTGGACAGCGTCACGCCGATGTCCGCGTCCTTCACCGCGGACACCATGGCCCAGGGCGTGTTCCACGCGGACTCGTTCTTGGGCTGGAGCAGCTCCGACAGGCCCGGCACCTTCGCGAGGCCGTTGGCGTCCGTCTTGCCCGTCCAGTGCTCCGCGCCACCCTTGTCCCAGAGCGTCAGCTGCGCGTCCGGCACCGGAGCGCCCGTCGCCAGTGACGTCACCCACACGATGCCGGAGGCGGCGCCCAGCTTCGCGTGCACCGCCAGGTCCGTCACCTGCCCGATGACGCGGCGCGGGTACTTCTGGTTGAGCGACGGCGCCGTGAGCCGCGCGAGGAACAGGCCCGTCTTCGCCCCGTTGAACGCCGGACGCAGATCCAACGGCGTGCTGCGCTCCACGTTGCGCGCGGCCTTCGTGTCCACCGTCGTGCGGTAGGGCTCCGAGGCCGGCCACCCGTCACGGGACTCGATGAGCTGCGCGAGCTGCGCGGGGGACAGCGCCCACACCTCCGCCTGCACCTCCGGGACGTTGGTCGTCGTCAGCGGGATGGAGCCGTCACCGGACGCCTCCACCAGCGCCTCGGTCGCACCGGAGTCGAAGGAGGGTTCCACGTCGGAGAGCTTCACCTGGCCCTGGAAGGCCGGGCCCGTCTGGCCGAAGAGGTCCTTGTAGCCTTCCGCGACCTTGATCTTGTACGTGGTGCCGGGGCGGTAGCGGCCGGGCAGCGACACGTAGGGGAACTTCACCTCCGCGCCCGACCACGGCAGCTGCGTCTGCGCGCGCTCCCAATCAATCTCCGCCTTCGGCTCCAGCGTGACCTTGCCCTTGAGCGAGGCGACGTCCAGCTCGTTGGACGTGAAGAGGATGAGCGGGCCGTAGGAGCACTTCTCCTCGCCCCACGTGAACACGCACGCGCCCGTGGACTCCACCTTGAGCGGGCCGTAGGTGGCGTAGTCGTAGCTCACCGGCTCGCCCATGGGCAGCGGGCCTTCGGTGCCCGTCAGCTCACCGTCCACCACCAGGGTGAACTGCGTGCCCGCCGGCAGCTTCTGCGCGGGCTTCAGCTCGTACTTCACGCGGCGGTCCTGCGAACGGCGCTCCGGGCCGCTGCCCACCTGCGTCTCCTTCAGGTCCGCGTACGGCGTCGCCTTCACCAGCGTGAGCGGCACGGGAGCGCCGGTCGCGGGAGTCAGGCGCGCGTGCTGCGCCAAATCCTTCACGGCCTGGTTGAAGGTCAGCGTGAAGACCTGCTCCGGCTGCAGCCAGCGGAAGTTCGCGTCCGGCTGCGCGGACTGGAGGGTGGGGCGCGGCGTCTCGAACTGGAAGCGGTACGGCTCCGCCAGCGCGGTGCCGTCCATGGCCTTGAGGCCCGCGGGCACCGTCACCGTGTACTGCGTGCCCATCTTCGCGGGGGAGCTCGGCACGAACTCCACGCTCGCGGAGCCCAGCCAGCGCCACTCACCCTCCAGCGCGGGGGTGATGGTCGCGGGCGCCGCCAGGCCGCGCTCCGCGGCGACGGAGCCCAGGGCGATCATCGGCTTGGTGAAGGTGATGGTCGGCCGGGCGCTGCCGTAGACCTGTCCCTGCGGCCGAGCGGCCGCGATGGACAGCGGGCCCTGCGCCGCGACGTCCTGGGCGTCGATCTTCAGCGCGGGAGGCTCGGGCAGCGGCTCGACGGCGAGGCCGGGGGACTTGGAGGACGAAGCCGGCGCGGTGCCGGTCTCCGAGGGGCCGCCCTTCGCGTCCTTGTCGCCGCGCGAACACGCGGTGGCGACGGCGAGGCAGAGGGCCAGCAGAGAAAGTCTGCGCATGGTGGGGCTCACGAAGTTCCAGGGCGGGCACTCGTGAATGTCCCCCCGGAAAAATGACGCGAGCACCGTACCACGGGGCCCCCCGCCCCGCTCTCACTCCCGCGTCATCCGGGCAGGCGCGGATCCACGCCTTGGATTCCGAGCGATTGAGAGCCCCGCCCGGGGACTGGAACGCGACTGTAACGCGGACGGCCATCCAGCACCGGCGGGCCATCCGCGAGCACCGAAGTGGGCGCGAAGACGCGGGCGATGGACACGACGCAGCCGCCCAGCAGCTTGCGCCAGTGGGACTTGGGACGGCGAGCGGGTGACGCCATGGGGCCTCCAGCGGGATGGGGAGGCACCAAGGTGGAAGGGGCGCGGCGCTCCGGCCATCGCACCGGTGCGCTGGCGCCCATCCTCCAATGGACAGGCCTACTTCTGCTCCTGCCGTGCGCGCTTCTCGTAGAGGGCGGTCATCTTCGCGTCGCAGGCGCCTTCGCAGACGAGGTAGCGCATGCCGTTGACGGGGGCGTCGAGGCGGGCCGCGAGCGTCGCGGAGATCTCGAACTTGACCTCCTTGCGCTGCTTGCCTTTGCCGGACACCAGCGTGCCCTGAACGACGCAGCCCACCCATTCCACCCGGCCATGCACCTCCACGTCCGGGATGAGCGTCGCCAGGCGCAGGTACGTGAGCGTCTCCTCCGCCGAGAGCGTGAAGTCGCCGCAGTGATCCCTGTCGGGGCCCTCCGCCATGCGGGCTTCCAGGTGCTCGATTCGCGCATCGCGTGGCACGCTCCACCGGGGCGGCGCGGCCTGCGCGAGCGTACCCACGAGCCCGATGAGCACCGCCATTACAGCACCGCGCCTGAGCTTCATTCCCTGAGTGTTGCGTCGCATGTCAGTCCCCGAAGCCTCTTCCTTCGTAGTGCGGCACCGTGGCCACGCTTCGCCGTGGAGGAGGCGTCATTCCTTCGCGTTATGCAGGATGCACGCCACAGGCCGGCGAGGCCGCCATCCGAGGCTCGGAGCGGGACTCAGCCGCCGTGGAGCAGCTTCGCTCCAGCGGCGAGTCCCAGCAGGAAGGCGATGATGACGAGCAGCATCACCCAGCGCACGGCGACGCCGGTGGCGCGCGGTGCCTGCTGTCCCACGGTGGCGCGGGTGGGCGCGGATTCATCCGGCACGAGGATGCGGACCTGGATGGCGGCGGTGCGCAGCACCTCGTCCACGTCGGTGAGGAACTTCTCGTATTCCTCCGGGATCAGCTCCAGGGGCGTGCCGTGCTGGAACTCGTAGCGCCTGGCCACGGCCTCGTGGTTGCGCAGCGCGGCCTGTCCCTTGGCCACGTCCACCCAGCCCACGACGAGCGCCGGCGCGACGCCCTTGCGGTCCACGAGCGAGATGGCCTGACGGGCCTGCTTGCCGCCCGCGGTGCTGGGGCCCTCGGGTTCGTCCACGCGCAGGATGCGGTGCGGGGTGCGGCCGTAGATCTTGTGCTGGAGTTCCGCCTTGAGGCGCTCCGCGAGCAGCGCGGAGTGCGTCGCGAACATGGTGCGCAGCTCGGGCGTGGCTTCCGACTGGCTCGCCGCCTGCGCGGAGGGGAGCGGCGCGAAGATCATCGGCTCCGGGCGGCTGACCTTGCGAGGAGGCTCGGAGGAGCTTCCGTCGAGTTCGGCGCCACGGCCCGCGCGGATGATCTCCGGCAGCTCGAAGGTCTCCTCCTTCGAGCCGCCATTGCCACGTGAGGCGCTACCACCGCGCGAAGGACGGGCGTTCTCCGGCTGGCCCTGCCCCTCATCGAGGGATCCACTACGACCCGGACGGATGATCTCGGGAAGGCCCTGCCCTTCCTCGCGTGAGCCACCACGGCCCGGACGCGCGTTGTCCGCACGCCCCTGCCCTTCATCACGGGAGCCGCCACGACTTGGGCGGATGATCTCCGGAAGGTCCTGCCCTTCTTCGCGGGTCACCGCGCGGCCTGACGGGGCGCCCTGCCCACCTCCACGCGCGGCACGACCCGGACGGGCAACCTCCGGGAGGCCCTGCCCCTCCTCGCGTGCACCGCCGCGCGACGGACGCACGGCGGTCTCCGGCGCGGTGTAGTCCTCGTCGCCATCCTCCACGGGCACGGGGGGCGGAAGCCCATCCACGCGGGTCTCCAGGACCAGGTCCTCGTCGGGGACCGGCGGCGGCGCCATCCGCGTCTCCAGGCCCGTGAACTCGGCGGCTCGCGGGGCCGTGGGGGGCGCGGTCCGCGCCTGGTTGCCCCAGGACTTCCGGCCGGGGCTCCCCTGCGACGACCGGGCTGCCTCCGCGACATCGCGCTGCACGGAGGCCGGCACCTGCGTCTGCTCGGTCTGGACCTGATCCGTCTCGTCCAGGTCATCGTCGAGCGGCGCGACCCGGGTCTCGTCGATCCGATCCGGCTCGTCGTTCCTGCGGTGCCCCTTGGCCATGTGCGCGACCTCTTGCGTCAGACCATACCGCTTCGCCCGGCCGCCGGGGATGGGCCGTGCGCGCACTCAATAGCGCGGCCAGTCCGGGCATACGATTTCGATGGAGCCCCCCTGCCACGACGCATAGGCCGCGTCGTCCGCGACCGTGTACGGCTTGCCGTACGTCCGCTCGAAGTGCTCCGCCCAGTGCGGCTGCGAACCATCCAGGTCCGTGAAGCCGTACTCGCGCGCCAGCGTCCACGACGCGACCACACGCCCCGCCCTGCGCCGGACGTCCGGATCCGCCGCCAGCGCCGCCACCGCGCGGCCCACATACGACGGCGTCTCCGACGCGATGAAGTCCGGGACGTTCTTCACCGCGTCGCGCCAGTTCGCCTCCTTCACCCCGAAGCCATCCAGCATCTCCTCCGAGCGCAGGAACCCCGGCGTCACCGCCAGCGCCGTGATGTTCGTGCGGCGCAAGTCGCGCGACATCGCGAACGCCAGCCGGATGACCGCCATCTTCGTCACGTCATACGAGACGCCGCCCCGGTACCCGAACGAGTCCCCATCCGTCACTTCGACAATGAGCCCCCGGTCACGCTCCAGCATCAGCGGCACCGCGTACCGGCTGGTGACCAGGTGCGTGCCCACCGCGCGGTCGAACATCAGCCGGGCCTTCGCCGGAGACTGCTTCCAGAACGGCAGCCCCAGCTCGTGCAGCGTCTCCCCGCCCCAGATGTCGTTGACCAGCACGTCCAGCTTCCCGGCCTCCGCGCGGATGCGCTGACACAGCGCCTCCACCTCCTCCTCCACGGAGTGGTCCACCCGCACCGCGATGCCCTTCCCGCCCAGCGCCGTCACCTGCTCCGCCGTCTCTTCAATCGTCTCCGGCCGCGACGGCCCGCTCGCGAGCCCGCCCCGCACGCTGCGCCCGGTGCAGTACACCGTGGCC
>NZ_RAWL01000309.1:0-10615 GCF_003668885.1 Corallococcus sp. AB049A
CTTCCCGAGGAGGGGACGGAGGCCGGACTCGCACAGGAGCACACCTCGGCGCCCGAGGTGACGGCGGAGGGGCTGTGCCTTCCCACCGCCGCGGGCACCCAGCGGGTGAAGACCCTCCTGCCGCCTTCGGAGCTGGGCATCCCGCGCTTCGCGATGGGGCCGGGCAGCTTCGTGGACTTCCAGGGGACGCTGCACTTCGCGGTGAACGGCGAGGACGGCCGCCGGGGCCTGTGGCGGAGCACCGGCACGGACGCGGGCACCACGGAGGTGCGGTTCTTCCCTCCGACCGAGGGCGCCTTCACGCCGCTCCTGTCGCAGCTGACCGCCACGCCCGCGCGGCTCTTCTTCGTGGCGCCGGACGCGGCGCACGGCAGCGAGCTGTGGGTGAGCGACGGGACGACGGCCGGCACCCGGCTGGTGAGGGACCTGACGCCGGGCACGGAGGACTCATACCTGACGCACCTGGCGGCGGCGCCGGGCTCCACGCTGGTCTTCTTCAAGGAGACGTACGACGCCGCGACGTCCTCCACGCGCTATGAGCTGTGGCGCTCGGATGGCACGGACGCGGGCACGGTGCGCGTGCGCGACTTCGGCACGGCCGTGGACGTGAGCTACCTGGACGCGAAGCAGGGCAACGCGCTGCTGTTCTTCGTGAGCGAGCGTCCGGGCGCCATCTCCCTGTGGCGGACGGACGGTACTTCCGGGGGCACCGTGCAGCTGAAGCGGCTGGACGCGGGCCCCGACACCTACCCGAACGACGTGCGCACCTCCGGCGGGCTCACCCTCTTCAAGCTGGATGAGAGCACCGGCCTGCAGGAGCTGTGGAAGACGGACGGCACGGCGGGCGGCACCCTGCGGCTGGCGTCCTTCGGCGCCACGCGCTCCATGCGCGTGCTGGGCGCGCTGGGCACGTACGCGTACGTGACGACGACGTCCTTCAGCACGCAGTACATGGTGCTCTACCGCGTGCCGCTGGCGGGCGGGACCCCGGAGCCCGTCTTCACCCTGCCCAATGACTACGCGTCGCAGGGCTCCGCGTTCCCCTACATCGATGCCGTGAGCCAGGCGCCGGGGGGCCGGAAGCTGTTCTTCTCCGTGGCCATCGGCAGTGACGGCCCCGCGCCTCGGGACACGCAGCTGTGGGTGACCAACGGCACCGCCGGGGGCACCACGCTGCTGCGCCGTCCGCTGAGCCTGTCGGACGAGTACAGCTCGCCGGTGTACGCGGCGGCGGACAACCTGGTCTTCTTCAGCGCCTATGAGACCACGGCGGGCATCGAGCCCTGGGTGAGCAACGGCAGCGTGGCGGGCACGCGCCGGCTCAAGGACATCGCCGGGCCGGCCCAGGGGGGCTCCTCCTACCCGCGCGAGTTCTTCCGCCAGGGCAGCCGCGTCTACTTCAGCGCCTATGACGACACGCTGAACGCCCAGCTCTGGTCCAGCGCGCTCAGCAACACCTGCGCGGCGCCGGAAGAAGCGCTGTAGGCGTCCGCCGCCTCCCCGCCCGGGCTCCGGGCGGGTAGCCGTGCCGGGCGGAGGCGTGGGTGTTAGACACCGCCTCATGCCCACCGTCAGCGACAGCGCGCGCAGCGCGGGACTCCGCCTCGAACGCAGCCGGGCCTCCCGTCAGTTCGAGGGCCACGGCTTCCGCAACACCGCCCCCGTGGGTCCCGGCCTGCAGGGAAACCCGCTGCCGCTTCTGGGCGAGTACTTCTTTGGCGGCACGCGGCGCACGCCGCCCGCGCCGCTGCCGGTGGACGACCCGCGCGGCACCTGGGCCCGGGCGCCGGACACCGGCCTGCGCGTCACCTGGCTGGGCCACAGCACGATGCTCCTGGAGGTGGACGGGGCGCGCGTGCTGACCGACCCCGTCTTCGGCGACCGGGTCTCGCCCGTGTCCTTCGCGGGCCCCAAGCGCTTCCACGCCACGCCCGTGCCGGTGGACGCGCTGCCGGAGCTGGACGCGGTGCTGGTGTCGCACGACCACTACGACCACCTGTGCCGGAGCACCATCCACGCGCTGGCGAAGCGCCGGGTGCCCTTCGTCACCGCGCTGGGCGTGGGGCGCCACCTGGAGGCCTTCGGCGTGGCGCCGGAGCTGATCACCGAACTGGACTGGTGGGAGGAGCACCGCGTGGGCCCGGTGTCCTTCCGCGCGGCGCCCTCGCAGCACTTCTCCGGCCGGGGCCTGGGCGACCGCAACGCGACGCTGTGGGCGTCCTGGGTGCTCACCACGGACAAGCACCGGCTGTTCTTCAGCGGCGACACCGGCCTCACGACGGAGTTCGAGGAGATTGGCCGCAGATGCGGCCCCTTCGACCTGGTGATGCTGGAGGTGGGCGCGTTCCATCCAAGCTGGGGCGGCATCCACCTGGGCCCGGAGAACGCGCTCAAGGCACACGCGATGCTGGGCGGCGGCACGCTGATGCCGGTGCACTGGGGCACCTTCAACCTGGCGCTGCACGCGTGGGATGAACCCGTGGAGACGCTGGTGCGGCTGGCCACGGAGCAGCAGGTGCGGCTCTTCACGCCGGGCCTGGGCCGGAGCCTGGAGCCCTCGCGCGTGGAGGGCGTGACGCCCTGGTGGCGCGACGTGGGCGAGCCGCGCCTCGTGCCCCGGCTGGCGCCGTGAAGCGAGGGCCGGGTGTAGAGTCGCGCCATGCGCACCGTCCCCCGGCTCCCCGTCGCGCTGTGGCTGGCCGTCCTGCTGCCGCCGCTGTGGGCGTGTGACCCGGCGGCGGGAACGCAATCCCAGACAGACGACGAACCGGCCCCCGGCGTGACGAAGAGCACGAAGCGGGGCCTGGGGTATGGCTATCACTCGGCGGCGGACCTGAAGGCGCTCTCCCCGGGGATGAGCTGGTGGTACAACTGGTCGCCCAAGCCGGAGAGCGGCGCGGCCAGCGTCTACGTCGAGCAGAAGGTCTCCTTCGTGCCCATGGCCTGGGGCGGCACACCCACGGTGGCGCAGCTGGAGCCGGAGATTCCGGCGGGCGCGCGATACCTGCTGGGATTCAACGAGCCCAACTTCAAGTCGCAGGCGAACAAGACGCCCCGCCAGGCCGCGGCGCTCTGGCCCGTGCTGGAGGAGGTGGCCCGCCGCAAGGGGCTCAAGCTGGTGTCCCCGGCGGTGAACTACTGCGGCGACTGCGTGACCGAGGACGGCGTCACCTTCACCGACCCTGTTGTGTACCTGGATGCCTTCTTCAAGGCCTGCGCGAACTGTCAGGTGGATGCCATTGCCATCCACTGGTACGCGTGCGACCTGGGCGCGCTCAAGTGGTACGTGGGGCAGTTCAAGAAATACAACAAGCCCCTCTGGCTGACGGAGTTCGCGTGCGGAGACCGGCCGCACAACGAAATCACCGTGGACGTGCAGAAGCAGTACATGGTGGATGCCATTGGCTACCTGGAGTCGGAGCCCGCCATCGAGCGCTACGCGTGGTTCTCCGGGCGCAACAATGAAATCCCCTCCATCAACCTGCTGGGCGCCTCCGGCGAGCTGACCGGGCTGGGCCGCCTCTACGTCACGCTCGCGGCGGGCGCCTCGAAGCCGGCCCCCTGAGGGGGTACGAAGCCAACCTACACACAGGGTTGGACAGACGCGGAGACGTCTATTCGGTGGTCCTGGGATTCTGGGGCTAAGGTGGGCGCCCGATGGCGCTCGATGCAGGGGACACCTTCGGACGGTATGAGCTGGTGTCCTGGCTGGGCCGGGGCGGCATGGCGGAGACGTGGCATGCCCAGCTGGTGGGCGCCGCGGGCGTCACCAAGTCCGTGCTGATCAAGAAGGTGTTGCCCGAGTACGCGGACGACGAGGCCTTCATCTCCATGTTCATCAGCGAGGCGCGCATCTCCGCCACGCTGTCGCACGGCAACGTCGCGCAGGTCTTCGACTTCGGGCAGGTGGAGGGCGAGTACTTCCTCGCGATGGAGTTCGTCGACGGCAAGCCGCTCGACAAGGTGCTCAAGCGCGCGATGAAGAGCGGGATGCCCGCGCTGCCCGTTCCCGTCGCGGTCTTCATCGCGATGGAGATGTGCCGGGGGCTGCACTACGCGCACTCGCGCACGGACAGCAGCGGGAAGCCGCTGGGCATCGTGCACCGCGACATCTCTCCGGACAACGTGCTGGTCAGCTACGAGGGCCAAGTCAAGATCGTCGACTTCGGCATCGCGAAGGCGCAGCTGCAGCGCGGCTTCAAGACGGCGCCGGGGGTGGTGAAGGGCAAGTACCTCTTCTTCTCCCCGGAGCAGGCGCGCGGCGAGGACGTGGATGCGCGCACGGACGTCTGGGCCACGGGCGTCGTGCTGTATGAACTGCTGTGCGGCAAGCTGCCCGTGGACGGGCCGCCCCACGTGGTGATGATGAAGATTGCTCACGGGGAGATTCCCTCGTTGAGCCAGGTGCGGCCGGACCTGCCGGAAGCGCTCAACCGCATCGTCCTCCAGGCCCTGCACCCGGATCCGGCGCGGCGCTTCGCCACCAGTCACGCGTTCGGGGATGCGCTGGCGGGGTTCCTGTATGCGAATCATCCGCGCTTCTCGTCGTTGAGCCTGGCGCACCTGCTGCGGGTGCTGTTCCGCGGAGACCTGCTGAACGAGGGCCGGGAGCTGGCGGTTCCCGAGGACTTCCTGGAGGAGCTCAAGGCCTGGCGCCAACCCGTGGGGCAAGATCAGATGCCCACGGTGCCGCACCTGCGGGCCCTCCCGACGCCCCGGCCGCACACGGCGCCTGTCGTCGTCACGCGGGAGTCCCAGGAAGAGGATGCGCCCGCGCTGCCCACGGCGGAGATCTCACCGGTCCGCCGCTCGTGGACGCCGTGGGTGGGGCTCGCGGCGCTGCTCGCCCTGGGCGGTGGCGTCTGGTGGACGCAGTTCCGGAGCGGACCGGAAGCCCCCGTGGGAGGAACCGCCCCGGAGACGCCCCAGGACCCGAAGCCGCCCGTGGTCGCGGAAGTGGATGCGGGCGTGCTTGTGGATCCATCACCGCCACCGCCGCCGCCCCCTCCTCCAGACAATGGATGGACCGAGGCGAAGGTGCGCGCGTTGCTCGATGACGTGTACCGCATGCACAAGAGCAGCAAGGAGCTGCCACGGGCCGCGAAGCTGGTGCAGACCTGCGTGGACGCCCTGCCGGACAACGCGGACTGCCGGTTGGCCGCGGGCATCACCTACGAAAAGCTCCGCTCCATCGACAAGAGCGCGCTGCACTACCGGGCCTTCCTTGAGCACGCCCCCGCCACGGACCTCCGGCGGACCGCGGTCTCGGAGCGTCTGGCGGCCCTGCCAACGCGCAAGCCGCAGGAGCAGACCCCCGCCAACGAAGCGGACCTGGAGTCCGCGCGCAGCGCCGTCCTGATGTACCTGGCCCGAGGACAGTTGAAGGAAGCGCTCGACGCAGCCAGTCAATGCGTGACGCGGCTCCCCCGGGAGCCCGAGTGCCACCTGCTACGGGGGGACGTCCTGGCGAAGCTGGGTCAGGTCGCGGAGAGCGCGCGAAGCTATGAGCGCTTCCTGGCGTTCGCGCCCGCGGACCATCCCAGGCGTCCGTCCGTCTTGCGGAAGCTCGCGGAGCTGGGGGCGACCGGCGCCAAGGAATGAAGGCGCGGCCGCTCGCGAGCCCGGCAGGCAGGGAGCCTGCGTTCGGGGTTTCCCAGGTTCCGTATAGGATGCGCGCCCCATATGGAACTGCACGCCGGAGATACCTTCGGACGGTATGAGTTGGTGTCCTGGCTGGGCCGCGGCGGCATGGCGGAGACGTGGCGCGCCCGGCTGGTGGGCGCCGCGGGCGTCACCAAGTCCGTGCTGATCAAGAAGGTGTTGCCCGAGTACGCGGACGACGAAGCCTTCATCTCCATGTTCATCAGCGAGGCGCGCATCTCCGCCACGCTGTCGCACGGCAACGTGGCCCAGGTCTTCGACTTCGGGCAGGTGGAGGACGAGTACTTCCTCGCGATGGAGTTCGTCGACGGCAAGCCGCTCGACAAGGTGCTCAAGCGCGCGATGAAGGCGGGCCTGGGTGCGCTGCCGGTTCCGGTCGCCGTCTTCGTCGCGATGGAGATGTGCCGGGGCCTGCACTACGCGCACTCGCGGACGGATGGCAGCGGGAGGCCCCTGGGCATCGTCCACCGCGACATCTCTCCGGACAACGTGCTCGTCAGCTACGAAGGCCAGGTCAAGATCGTCGACTTCGGCATCGCGAAGGCGCAGTTGCAGCGTGGCTTCAAGACGGAGCCCGGCGTGGTGAAGGGCAAATACCTCTTCTTCTCCCCGGAGCAGGCGCGCGGCGAGGACGTGGATGCGCGCACGGATGTCTGGGCCACGGGCATCGTGCTGTACGAACTGCTCTGCGCGAAGCTGCCGGTGGACGGGCCGCCCCAGACGGTGATGATGAAGATTGCCCACGGGCAGATCCCCGCGCCCACGACGCTCCGGCCGGACCTGCCGAAGGAGCTGAACGACCTGGTGATGAAGGCGCTCGCTCCGGACCGCAAGCGGCGCTTTGAATCCAGTCATGCCTTCGGGGATGCGCTGGCGGAGTTCCTTCATGCCCACTACCCGCGCTTCTCGTCGCTGAGCCTCGCGAACCTCCTGCGGGTGCTGTTCCGTGCGGACCTGACGCACGAGGGGCGCGAGCTGACCGTTCCCGCGGCCTTCCGCGACGAAGCGAAGCGCTGGGGCGTGCCCGCGCTCGCGAAGCTCCTGGATGCACCGCCGCCGGAGCAGGTCCAGACCCGGCGGATCGCTCGCGCTGTCGCGAAGCCTTCGCCTCTGGATACGACGGAATCCGAAGCCCCCACGGTTCCGGCAGGACGTTCCCGCAAGGCGCTATACGGAGCCAGCACGGCCGGAGGCGTGGCCGTGGCGGGGGCCGCGCTCTGGTTCTTCATGGCCCCCCGCGCGCCGGAGCCTGTCGCGCAGCCCGCGCCCGTTGTTCCGCAGGCCGTGGTGACGGTCGAAGCCCCCGCGCCGAAGGCCGAGCCCGAGCCGCCCGCACCGGCGCCGGAAGTCGTGGCGGTGGTGGTGCCCGAGGAGAGCCCCGCGGCGCCTGAAGCCAGGCAGCCCAGCCGGAAGCCCTCATCCAAATCCGTGCGTCCCGCCCGGCACGTCCAGGAGGAGGAGCCGAAGCCTGTGCCTGTCGTCGAGGACCACTCACCTCCGACGGTGGTCGCGGCCAGCGCCGTCCAGGAGACGCCTGCCGCTGTCCCAGAGAGCGCCCCTGCGCCCAAGAAGGGTGTCCTGGGCCTGCTCGACTCCAAGCGGCAGGAGGTGCAGCAGAAGGTCTCCTCGCTCGTGAAGACGAAGCAGCAGGAGGTCCAGCAGAAGTTCTCCGGCCTGCTGCAGAGTCAGGACTACGACGCCGCGCTGGAAGCCGCCAATGACTGCGCGGCGAACAACCCGGGCATGCCGGAATGCCAGCTCATGCTCGGGGCCGTGCACGCGAAGCTCAATCACCCGCGTGAGAGCACGCAGCACTACGAGACCTTCCTGAAGCTCGCCCCCGAGGACCATCCCCGCCGGGCGAAGGTCCTGGAGATGCTTGGGAAGAGCGGCACGGGGAATTGAGAGGCCGAGGCTTTCCACTCGCTGACATCCCAGGCGGGCAGGCCGGAGAAAGACAGCCTCCATTCGGCCATCCCCGGAATATGGGTTTAAGATGCCCCACCCATGGCACTCCAAGCGGGCGACGTCTTCGGGCGGTATGAGCTGGTCTCCTGGCTGGGCCGGGGAGGCATGGCGGAGACGTGGCGGGCGCAGCTGGTAGGCGACGCCGGCGTCACCAAGCCGGTGCTCATCAAGAAGGTCCTGCCGGAGTACGCCAACGACGAAGCGTTCATCTCCATGTTCATCAGCGAGGCGCGCATCTCCGCCACGCTGTCGCATGGCAACGTCGCCCAGGTCTTCGACTTCGGCCGGGTGGATGGTGAGTATTTCCTCGCCATGGAGTTCGTGGACGGCCAGCCGCTCCACCGCGTCCTCAAGCGCGCGATGAAGAGCGAGCTGGCCGGGCTGCCCATCCCGGTGGCGGTCTTCATCGCGATGGAGATGTGCCGGGGCCTGCACTACGCGCACACGCGCATGGACAGCAGCGGAAGGCCGCTGGGCATCGTCCACCGGGACATCTCTCCGGACAACGTGCTGCTGGGCTACGAAGGCCAGGTCAAGATCGTCGACTTCGGCATCGCCAAGGCGCAGCTCCTCCGAGGCTTCAAGACGGCGCCCGGAGTGGTGAAGGGCAAGTACCTCTTCTTCTCGCCGGAGCAGGCGCGCGGGGAAGAAGTCGATGCGCGCACGGACGTCTGGGCCACCGGCGTCGTGCTGTATGAACTGCTCTGCGGGAAGCTACCGGTGGAGGGGCCACCGCACGTGGTGATGATGCGCGTGGCGCGGGGAGAGATCCCCATGCCGCAAGTGCTCCGCCCGGACCTGCCGCAGGAACTGAACGACATCGTGATGAAGGCGCTGACGCCCGACCGGGAGCAGCGCTTTGAATCCAGCCACACGTTCGGAGATGCACTGGCGGGGTTCCTGTATTCGAACTTCCCGCGCTTCTCCTCCATGACCATCGCGCACCTGTTGCGCGTCCTGTTCCGGGGAGACCTGGCCCAGGAAGGCCGTGAGCTGTCCGTCCCGGGCTCCTTCCTGGAGGAACTGAAGTCCTGGCGAGCGAAGACCGAGCCGGAGGAGCCGGCGCCCTCGACCGAGCGCCAGACACGGAAGCTGCGTCCAGTCAGTCCGCACGTCACGGAGACGACCCAGCCCCGCTCCATCGTGGCGTCTCCTGGGACCTCGCGTCCCCTGCTCTACGGCTTGAGCGCGGGAGTCCTGCTGGCCGTGGGTGCCAGCCTGTGGCTCCTCATGGATACGCATTCGCCGGGGACCACCGGAGGAGCGCCACCGCCCACGCCGATTCGCGCGCCCATCGCTGTTGAGACGCGCAGACCTACGCCCGTTGTTCCACCCCCATCTGTCACGACACCCGCGCCCATCGCCGCACCGGAAGACAAGGTAGAGGTCGCCAGCACGACCGCCGTCAAGCCCACGGCCTCGAGCGCAAAGAATGGCTTCCGCCCTGAAGACATTACGAACATCCAGAACCAGGTCCGCATGCTCATGAGAAAGAGAGACACGCGGGGGGCACTTGAAATGGCGCAAAGATGCGCAGACAGCTTGCCCAAGGTTCCCGAGTGCCATCTCATGCTTGGCGTCGTTCATGCCAAGCTCGGCAACGTCAAGATGAGCGAGCAGTCTTACGGGACATTCCTGGCGCTCGCCCCCGAAGGTTATCCCAAGAGAGATCTCGTCATCAGAGTCTTGAGCGACCTGGCCAAGCAAAACTCAACCCAGTAATCACAACCTCACGACGACCTACGACTCATGGCACTCCAAGCGGGCGACGTCTTCGGGCGGTATGAGCTGGTCTCCTGGCTGGGCCGGGGAGGCATGGCGGAGACGTGGCGGGCGCAGCTGGTAGGCGACGCGGGCGTCACCAAGCCAGTCCTCATCAAGAAGGTCCTGCCGGAGTACGCCAACGACGAAGCGTTCATCTCCATGTTCATCAGCGAGGCGCGCATCTCCGCCACGCTGTCGCATGGCAACGTCGCCCAGGTCTTCGACTTCGGCCGCGTGGACGGCGAGTACTTCCTCGCCATGGAGTTCGTGGACGGCCAGCCGCTCCACCGCGTCCTCAAGCGTGCCGCGAAACAGGGCATGAACGCCCTGCCCATCCCGGTGGCGGTCTTCATCGCGATGGAGATGTGCCGGGGCCTGCACTACGCCCATACGCGCACGGACAGCAGTGGCCGGCCACTGGGCATCGTCCACCGGGACATCTCTCCGGACAACGTGCTCGTGGGCTACGAGGGCCAGGTCAAGATCGTCGACTTCGGCATCGCGAAGGCGCAGCTCCTCCGGGGCTTCAAGACGGCGCCGGGCGTGGTGAAGGGCAAATACCTCTTCTTCTCCCCGGAGCAGGCGCGCGGGGAAGAGGTGGATGCACGCACGGACGTGTGGGCCACGGGGGTCGTGCTGTATGAGCTGCTTTGCGGCCGGCTGCCCGTGGAAGGCCCGCCCCCCGCGGTGATGATGCGGATCGCACGCGGCGAGTTCGCGGCCCCCAAGGTCTTGAGGCCCGACCTGCCTGACGCGCTGAATGAGCTCCTGTTGCGAGCGCTCGCACCGGCCCGGGACATGCGGTTCGAGTCCAGTCATGAGTTCGGGGATGCGCTGGCGGGGTACCTCTACTCGAACTTCCCGCGCTTCTCCGCGATGACCGTCGCGCACCTCTTGCGCTTCCTCTTCAAGGCAGAGTTGAGCCAGGAAGGCAGGAAGCTGCCAGTCCCCCGCTCCTTCCTGGAGGAGATGAGCGCCTGGCGCACGCCCCTGTCCATCAGCGCGCCTCGCGCACAGCGCTCCCAGAGCATTGAGACCACGCCTTCCAATCCGGAAGCGCCCACGCCCATCCAGGGGATGCCTCGTCCGGTGCTCTATCCGCTGGCCCTGGCGGTGCTGGTGGGGCTCGGCGCATCCTGGTGGCTCCTGGCGAACGCGAATGCCCCGGAGGTCCATCTGGGTCCCCTCCCCGACACGAACGTCCTGCGGCGTGTCCAGGAAG
>NZ_RAWL01000030.1:0-36450 GCF_003668885.1 Corallococcus sp. AB049A
GGGTGGGGCTCACCTATGACTTGATTGAACGGCACCGGGGCACCCAACCCTGGACGGTGTCGGTGGTGGTGCGCAGGACGTGGACGGACGCGGGGGCTCGCACGGACGTGTCCTTCGACGTCACGGTGCCGCTCGCGATGTTCTTTGGAACCCGGATTCCCGCGCCCGCGGACGGAGGGGCGTCTTCGGAGTAGCCCCGGGGCGGACCCCGTACTATGGGAGGTCCACCATGAACTTCGAGCTGACCGACATCCAGCGCGAGATCCAGCGGCTGTGCCGCGAGTTCGCCGCCAAGGAACTCATCCCCAACGCCCGCAAGTGGGACGAACAGCACGCGTGGCCCTCGGACGCGGTGAAGAAGCTGGCGGAGCTGTCCCTCCTGGGCATCGCGGTGCCGGAGCAGTGGGGCGGCGCGGGCCTGGACAACGTCTGTTACGCCATCGCCATGGAGGAGATATCGCGCGGCTGTGCCTCCACCGGCGTCATCATGAGCGTGAACAACTCGCTCTACTGCGACCCGGTGTCCAAGTTCGGCACCGACGAGCAGAAGGAGCAGTTCCTCAAGCCCTTCGCCAGCGGCCAGAAGATCGGCTGCTTCGGCCTGACGGAGCCCGAGGCCGGCAGCGACGCCGCCGCCCAGAAGACCATCGCCGTGAAGCGCGGCAATGAGTACGTCATCAACGGCTCCAAGAACTGGATCACCAACGGCCCCAAGGCCGACGCCATCGTCCTCATCACGATGACGAACAAGGAAGCGGGCAACAAGGGCATCACCGCGTTCCTCGTCCCCACCGACACGCCGGGATTCACCCGCGCGGAGCCCGACAAGAAGATGGGCATCAGCGCCGCCTGGTCCTGCTCCATGTTCTTCGAGGACATGCGCGTGCCGGAGAAGTACCGCCTGGGCAAGGAGGGCGAGGGCTTCAAGGTCGCCATGTCCACCCTGGACGGCGGCCGCATCGGCATCGCGTCGCAGGCGCTGGGCATCGCGCGCGCGGCCTTCGAGGAGGCCGTCCGCTACTCCGGTGAGCGCAAGACGTTCGGCAAGCCCATCCGCGACCACCAGGCCATCCAGTTCATGATCGCGGACATGGCCATGGAGATCGACGCGGCCCGCCTGCTGGTGTGGCGCGCGGCGCTCATGAAGGACAAGGGCGTGCGCCACAGCCCGGAGAGCGCCATGGCCAAGCTCTACGCCAGCGAGATGGCCAGCCGCGTGGCCAACAAGGCCCTGCAGATCCACGGCGGCATGGGCTACAGCAAGGAGATGGACGCCGAGCGCCACGTGCGCGACGCGCGCATCACCGAAATCTACGAGGGGACGAGCGAGATCCAGCGCATCGTCATCTCCGCCAACCTGCTCAAGGAGTAGTCACCCGGTCATGAAGCGCGCGCTCCTCCCCGTGCTGTTCCTGTCCCTGGGCCTGGCGTCTCCGCTGGCGCTCGCCCAGGGCGGCTCCAAGAAGAAGGCCGCGGCCACGCCTGCTCCGGCCACGCCGGCCCCCAAGAAGGACGACGGGCTGGACGTCAGCAGGCTGCCCTTCACCCCGGACTCCATCCGCCAGGTGATCGCCCACCACATGCCTCGCATCCAGGAGTGCTACGAGGACCACATGGTGGAGAAGGACAAGAAGGTGGAGGGCCTGCTCCGGACCACCTTCACCATCACCGCCGAAGGCACCGTGCGCAGCGCGAAGATCGACAAGCACGGCAGCACGCTGAAGGACGCGGGCCTCAACGACTGCGTGGTGGCGGTGCTGTCGTCCCTGGACTTCCCCAAGCCCCCGGACGGCCGCGACCACCCCATCGAGTACCCGTTCAACCTCAAGGCCATCGAGTAGCAGGACACCCGCGCCCGTGAACTTCGACCTCACCGAGACCCAGACGCTCATCCGTGACACCGCTCGCAAGTTCGCCCGCGAGCGCGTGGCCCCGCACGCCCGCGCGGCCGACCGCGAGGAGCGCTTCGACCCGGAAGTCTTCAAGGCCCTGGCCGAGGTGGGCCTGCTGGGCGTGAACCTGCCGGGGCAGTACGGCGGGGCGGAGGCGGGCGTGGTGTCCTATGCGCTGGCCATGATGGAGATGGCCGCCGCGGACGCCTCCGTGTCCGTGGCCATGGCCGTCACCAACATGTGCGCGGAGCTGATCCACGCCGTCGGCACCGACGCGCAGCGGGAGAAGTACGTCACGCGCATCACCTCCGGTGAGGCCATCGTCGGCGCGTTCGCCCTGAGCGAGCCGCACGCGGGCTCCGACCCGGGCGCCATGCGCACCACCGCCACCAGGCGCGGCGACGTGTACGTGCTCAACGGCAGCAAGCAGTGGATCACCTCCGGCGCCTACGCGGGCGTCATCGTCGTGTGGGCCCGCACGGGCCAGGCCGGCAACAAGGGCCTGTCCTGCTTCATCGTGGAGGGCGGCGCCAAGGGCCTCCACGTGGGCAAGCACGAGGACAAGATGGGCCTGCGCGCGTCCAACACCGTGGGGCTCACCTTCGAGGACTGCGAAGTGCCCGCGGCCAACCTCCTGGGCAAGGAAGGGGACGGCTTCCGCCTGGCCATGATGGCGCTGGACGGCGGCCGCATTGGCATCGCGGCGCAGGCGTGCGGCACCGGCCGCGCGGCGCTGGAGGCGGCGGTCTCCTACACCAAGGACCGCAAGGCCTTTGGCCAGGCCGTGGCGGACCTGCAGGGTCCCCGCTTCATGATGGCGGACATGCGCACCCAGCTGGACGCGGCGGAGCTGCTGACCCTGCGCGCCGCCGCCCTCAAGGAGGCCGGCCAGCCGTTCACCCGCGAGGCCTCCATGGCGAAGCTCTTCGCCAGCGAGATGAGCAACAAGGTCGCGGACAAGGCCGTGCAGCTGCACGGCGGCTACGGTTACATCGACGAGTTCCCGGTCGAGCGTTACTTCCGGGACGCGCGCGTGCAGACCATCTACGAGGGCACCAGCGAGGTGCAGCGGATGGTCATCGCCCGGGAAACATTCCGTCGCGAGGGGTAGCGCTCCGCTTGTCCCACATGGGGCGAGCGGGCAGGGGGCACCGGCCGGGTAGGACAGATGCGGACCCGGCCGGGCGTTCATAGAACACGGATCACCACTTGGCGCTGTGCCCCGCTTGACTCCCGGAAACTCAGGTGTCTAGGGTGCGCGGCTTCCAACCAGCCTTGCGTTCCCATTCAGGGGACACCCGCGGTTTCCCGTCGCTCCCCGCAGGCGGCCGCGCACCCATTCAAACAGGGGGCAGTTGTACCGTTCCAAGGACTTCCCATTCATGCAGCAGAACGTGAACCAGCAGATCGACGGCGGTGACGAAGACTTCGCGGCGATGTTCGAGGCCTCGCTCAAGGAGCGTGGCGGCGACGGAATCCTGAAGGAAGGCGAGATCGTCAAGGGCACGGTCGTGCAGGTGACGAAGGATTTCGCGATCGTGGACATCGGCTACAAGTCCGAGGGACAGGTCCCGATCTCCGAGTTCACCAATCCCCGCGGGGAAGTCACGGTCAAGGCCGGCGACCCCGTCGAGGTCCTCCTGGAGAGCCGCGAGAACGACACCGGCATGGTCGTCCTCTCCAAGGAGAAGGCCGACAAGATGCGCATCTGGGACGAGATCTCCGCCGCTTGCGAGCGTGATGAGATCGTCAAGGGCACCATCGTCGGACGCGTGAAGGGCGGCCTCTCCGTCGACATCGGCGTGAAGGCGTTCCTCCCTGGCTCCCAGGTCGACATCCGCCCTGTGCGCAACCTTGACCAGTACATCTCGAAGGAATTCGAGTTCAAGGTCATCAAGTTCAACAAGAAGCGCGGCAACATCGTCCTCTCTCGCCGCGTGCTGCTGGAGAAGCAGCGCGAGGAGATGAAGAAGGAGACCCTCAAGAACCTCAAGGAGGGTGCGGTCCTCAAGGGCGTGGTCAAGAACCTCACGGACTACGGCGCCTTCATCGACCTCGGCGGCATCGACGGCCTGCTGCACATCACCGACATGTCCTGGGGCCGCATCGGTCACCCCAGCGAGATGTTCAACGTCGGTGACGAAGTGCGCGTCGTCGTCCTCAAGTTCGACCCCGCGCAGGAGCGCGTCAGCCTGGGCCTCAAGCAGATCCAGGAGGACCCGTGGCACCGCGCCGACGAGAAGTACCCCGTCGGTACCCGCGTCGCCGGCAAGGTCGTGTCCATCACGGACTACGGCGCGTTCATCGAGATCGAGCAGGGCGTGGAGGGCCTGGTGCACGTGTCCGAGATGTCCTGGACCAAGCGCCTCAAGCACCCGTCCAAGATCCTGGAGGTCGGCCAGACGGTGGAGGCCGTCGTCCTCGACATCGATCCGAAGGCCAAGCGCATCGCGCTGGGCATGAAGCAGATCGAGCAGAACCCCTGGACGCTGCTCGAGGACAAGTACCCGATCGGCTCCGTCATCAAGGGCCAGATCCGCAACGTCACCGACTTCGGCGTGTTCGTCGGCGTCGAGGAGGGCGTGGACGGCCTGGTGCACGTGTCCGACATCTCCTGGACCCAGCGCATCAAGCACCCGGGCGAGATGTTCAAGAAGGGCGACGAGGTCGAGGCGGTGGTCCTCAACATCGACGTCGAGAACGAGCGCTTCAGCCTGGGCATCAAGCAGCTCCAGCCGGACCCCTGGGAGACGCTGTCCGAGCGCCTGCCGGTGGGCAGCCGCGTGAAGGGCAAGGTCACCAAGGTCACCGACTTCGGCGCGTTCGTGGAGATCGAGCCGGGCATCGAAGGCCTGGTCCACGTCTCCGAGCTGAAGGAAGAGCGCGTGGAGAACCCCCGCGACGTGGTGCAGGAGGGCCAGGAGGTCGAGGTCAAGCTCATCGACATCAACACCCCGGACCGCAAGGTGGCGCTGTCCATCAAGGCGCTCATCGGCGAGGGCGAGGACTACCGCGAGTACCTGCGCAAGCAGGCGGAAGGGTCCAAGGCCCGCCTGGGCGACGTCATGGCGAGCAAGCTGAAGAAGTAATCAGCCCCACGTCTTGAAGTGGATGGCGGCCGGGTTCCCAAGCGGGAGCCCGGCCGTTTCCATTTGATTCGCCCGAAACCGCCCGTGATAAGTCGCATCCAATCTTTCCCTGCGGTTCCCGGTTCCCCTCTCAAGGAGACAGTTCCATGGCTCGTGAAGTCGTCATCGTGGGCGCGGCTCGTACCCCCATCGGCTCCTTCCAGGGAGCGCTGTCCAAGCTCACCGCCCCCCAGCTGGGCGCCATCGCCATCAAGGCGGCCCTGGAGCGCGCGGGCGTGAAGCCGGAGGCCGTGCAGGAGGTCATCATGGGCAACGTCCTCCAGGCGGGCGTGGGCCAGGCGCCTGCCCGTCAGGCTGCCATCTTCGCGGGCATCCCGGAGTCCGTGCCGGCCGTCACCCTCAACAAGGTCTGTGGCTCCGGCCTCAAGACGGTCATCGCCGCGGCGCAGGCCATCGCCCTGGGTGACGCGGACGTCGTCGTCGCCGGCGGCATGGAGTCCATGTCCAACGCGCCCTACCTCAGCCACACCATGCGCGGCGGCTCCCGCATGGGGAACGTGGAGTTCAAGGACGCGATGATCCACGACGGCCTCTGGGACGTGTACGACAACGTCCACATGGGCATCTGCGCGGAGGCCTGTGCCACCACGCAGGGCATCAGCCGCGCGCAGCAGGACGAGTTCGCGCTGGAGTCCACGCGCCGCGCCATCCAGGCCCAGAAGGAAGGCCTGTTCGCCGCGGAGATCGTCCCCGTCCAGATTCCGGGCAAGAAGCCGGATGAGTTCACCACCGTCTCCGAGGACGAGGGCCCCAAGAACGCCAAGCCGGACAAGATCCCGGGCCTGAAGCCGGTGTTCAAGAAGGACGGCACCGTGACGGCCGCCAACGCGTCCTCCATCAACGACGGCGCCGCCGCCGTGGTGCTGATGAGCGAGGAGCGGGCGAAGGCCGAGGGCCGCACCATCCTGGGCCGCATCAAGGGCTACGCGCAGGCCGCCCGCAAGCCGGTGGAGTTCACCATCGCGCCGGCGGACGCCATCAACGCGCTGCTCAAGAAGCAGAACGTGACAGCCAAGGACGTGGACCTCTGGGAGATCAACGAGGCCTTCTCCGTGGTGTCCATCGCCAACAACAACATCCTCGGCCTGGAGCCGTCCAAGGTGAACGTGCGCGGCGGCGCGGTGGTGCTGGGCCACCCCATTGGCGCGTCCGGCACGCGCGTGCTCGTCACGCTGCTGCAGACGATGAAGGACCAGGACAAGAAGCGTGGCGTGGCGTCGCTCTGCATCGGCGGCGGCGAAGGCATCGCGCTGATGGTCGAGCGCTGAAGAGGACACCGCGCGCATGAACAAGGTCTACGCGAGCGCGGATGAGGCGGTCGCCGACATCCCGGACAACATCACTCTCATGAGTGGTGGGTTCGGGCTGTGCGGCAACCCCGAGAACCTCATCACGGCCCTGCACAAGAAGAACGTGAAGGGCCTCACCATCATCTCCAACAACTGCGGCACCACGGAGCTGGGGCTGGGCATCCTCCTGCAGAACAAGCAGGTGAAGAAGATGGTCGCCAGCTACGTGGGGGAGAACAAGGAGTTCGAGCGCCAGTTCCTCTCCGGGGAGCTGGAGGTGGAGCTCAACCCGCAGGGCACGCTCGCGGAGCGCATCCGCGCCGGGGGCTGCGGCATTGGCGGGTTCTTCACGCCGACGGGCGCGGGCACCCAGGTGGCGGAGGGCAAGGAGACGCGCATGATCGACGGGCGCCTCCACGTCCTGGAGACGCCGCTGAAGGCGGACTTCGCCATCGTCCACGCCTGGAAGGCGGACACCTGGGGCAACCTGGTGTTCCACAAGACGGCCCGGAACTTCACCCCCATGATGTGCATGGCCGCCAAGGTCACCATCGTGCAGGCGGAGCACATCGTGCAGCCGGGGGAGATCGACCCGGATCAGGTGCACATCCCGAGCATCTTCGTGCACCGCATCGTGCAGGCGCAGAACCTCCAGAAGTGGATCGAGCGGCGGACCGTCCGCAAGAAGGCGTCCTGAGCCATGCCCCTGACTCGTGAACAGATCGCGCAGCGCATCGCCCAGGAGCTGAAGGACGGCTTCTACGTGAACCTGGGCATCGGCATCCCCACGCTCGTGCCCAACTACATCCCGCCCGGGGTGGAGGTGGTGCTCCAGTCGGAGAACGGCCTGCTCGGCATCGGGCCGTATCCGGAAGAGGGGAAGGAGGACCCGGACCTCATCAACGCGGGCAAGGAGACGGTGACGGTGGTGAAGGGCTCCGCCTTCTTCGACTCCGCGCTGTCCTTCGGGATGATCCGCGGCGGCCACATCGACCTGGCCGTGCTGGGCGCCATGGAGGTCAGCGAAGAGGGTGACCTGGCCAACTGGATGATCCCCGGCAAGATGGTGAAGGGCATGGGCGGCGCCATGGACCTGGCCGTCGGTGCCAAGCGCATCTACGTGGCCATGGAGCACGCCAACAAGGACGGGCAGCCGAAGATCTTGAAGAAGTGCTCGCTGCCGCTGACGGGCCTCAAGTGCGTGCACCACATCGTCTCCGACCACGCGTTCATCGACGTGACGCCGGAGGGGCTGGTGCTTCGGGAGATCGCACCCGGACTGACGGTGGAACGGGTGCAGCAGCTCACCGAGCCGAAGCTGAAGATCGCGCCCGACCTGCGCGAGATGAAGTTTCCCGCCTGACGTTGGGTGCTAGGGTGCGCTTCCGTCTCTCCGGATGGGACGGAAGCCACCATCTCCCGGAGAGCGGAGTCCGTCATGGCCGATACTTCGGAGAAGCCTGTCCCCGCGCCTCGCGCGCACCGCATCGACCATGAGCTGCCCGTGGCGTACCGCACGGTGTCGGGCTTCGTGACGGACTGGGCGGTGAACCTGTCGCGCGGCGGGCTCTACATCAACACGCAGCAGCCCTTGCCGGTGGGCACGGTGGTGCGGCTGTTGGTGTCGCTGCCGGGCGCCAGCTTCCCGGTGGACCTGTCCGGGAAGGTGACCCGCACCAACCCCCAGGGGACGCCGGGGCAGGAGGTGCCGGGGATGGCGGTGGAGTTCCTGGACGTTGACGACGAGAAGCGGTCGCGCATCGAAGCGTTCGTGGAGCGCCTGCGGGAAGCCCTGCCGGCGGACGAGCGTGGCAGTGCGACCCGGAAGTAGGGCGGCCCCACCCAGGCGGCCCCCGCGAGTGCGCCTGCGATGACGACGCTGCCCGAATCCCCCATTGAACTGACGATTGAGCGGCTGGGCCAGCTGGGCGAAGGCGTGGCCCAATGGGAGGGGCGCACCGTCTTCGTGCCCGGCGCCTTCCCCGGCGACACCGTGCGCGTGCGCCTGGAGGTCCAGGGCAAGGTCGTGCGCGGCCTCCTGGGCCAGGTGCTGACGGACGGGGCGGAGCGCGTGCCGTCGCGCTGCGTGTACTCGGATGCGTGCGGCGGCTGTGACTGGCTGGAGCTGTCCGTCCCCGCGCAGCGGTCCGCGAAGCAGGAGATCGTCCTGTCCACGCTGGAGCACCTGGGCCGCCTGAAGCGGACGGACTTCAACGTGCGGCCGCTGATGGTCGCGCCCCGGGACTGGGGCTACCGCCGCCGCGCGGTGCTGCACGGGGCGGGGAAGGGGGCGCTCGGCTACTTCGGCCGGCGCACGCACGAGCGCATCCCCGTGGACGTCTGCCCCGCGCTCACGCCGGTGCTCACGGCGCTGCCCGGGAAGCTGGCCCCGTTGCTCAAGCCGCTGGCCAAGGACACCGAGGAGGTGTTGCTGCTGGCCGAGGGCGACAAAGCCGCGTTCGCGGTGAACATGAGCGGCCAGGTGACGGCGCGGCACCTGGAGGCGGCGGAGGCCGCGGTGCGCGCGCTGCGGCTGGAGGGCGCGGTGCTGGTGCCCAAGGAGGGCTCGGCGCGGCTCATCGGCCGGCCGGTGCTGCGCTCGCTGTCCCCGCTGCGCCCCGAGGTGCCGGTGTACCTGCGGCCGGATGCGTTCGCGCAGGCGCACGCGGAGGCCAACGTGGGGCTCGTCACGGCGGCTCTGTACGAGCTGGGCGCGAAGGAGACGGACTCCGTGCTGGAGCTGTACTCCGGCAACGGCAACTTCACGTTCCCCCTGGCCGGCACGGCGGGTTCGGTGCTGGGCGTGGAGTCATCTCCGGTGGGCGTGGAGCTGGCGCAGCGGAGTGCTCGCGAGGGCAGCGTGGCCAACGTGCGCTTCGTCCAGGGTGACGCGCGCAAGGTGTGCGACGGGCTGGTGGCGGAGGGGCGTTCGTTCGACCTGTGCCTCGCGGATCCGCCCCGGGCCGGTGCGCCGGGCCTGGCGAAGTGGATGCGCGCGTTGAACGTGCGCCGGGTCGTCTACGTGGCGTGCGACCCGGCCTCGCTGGCGCGCGACGCGGCGGGGCTGGTGGAGGCCGGTTACAAGCCCGTGGCGCTCCAGGTGGTGGACATGTTCCCGCAGACGCACCACGTGGAAGCGGTGATGTCCTTCGAACGGGGAGCCTGACGCGCCATGGACGCCCGCATCGTCGAGTTCGCCGAGGTCCTCCGCCAGAACGGCGTGCGCGTCAGCACGTCCGAGGTGCAGGACGCGCTGCGCGCCACCGCGGAGGTGGGCCTCGAGGACCGGGGGCTGTTCCGCTCCGTGCTGCGCACCACGCTGGTGAAGCGCGAGCTGGACGTGGAGACGTTCCGCCGCGCGTTCGACTTCTTCTTCTCCGGCGCGGCCCGCACGTTCGAGGCCATCGACCAGTCGCTGGCGAAGCAGCTGGAGGAAGAGGGCTACCTGGAAGGCGACCTGCTGAAGATGGTCATCTACCAGATGAACCTGCTGGCGCCGGAGATGTCCCCGCTGGCGCAGGCCATCCTCGCGGGGGACCGCGCCCGGCTGGCGCAGCTCTTCCGTCAGGCGTCGCTCCAGCTGGACCTGGGGCAGCTGGAGAGCCCCCTCCAGACGGGGTTCTTCACCCGGCGGATGCTGGCGGGCGCGGGCATGGAGCGGGCCCGGTCCGACCTGAAGTCGCTGGAGGACGAACTCAAGGCCCGGGGGCTCCATGCCGAGGGCGTGGAGATCGTCTCGCGCCACGTGGCCGCGGCCATGCGCAAGATTGAAGAGGCTGCTCGCGCGGAGGTGAAGCGCCAGTCGGAGGCTCGCATCCGCCGCCGCACGGACACCGTCACGGAGAAGCCGCTGCACCTGCTCTCGCAGGCGGAGGTGGACCAGATGGAGGCCGCTGTCCGCACGCTGGCGGAGAAGCTCAAGAGCCGGATGATCCGCAAGCAGCGCTCACACCGGCGCGGGTCGCTCCATGCCCAGCGCACGCTGCGCCGGAACATGCCCTGGGATGGCATCCCCATGGTGCCCGTGTTCCGCACCCGCCGGCCGGAGCGCCCGGAGCTGGTGGTGCTCTGCGACGTGTCCGACTCCGTGCGCAACGCGTCCCGGATGATGCTGCTGTTCATGCACACGATGCAGTCGCTGTTCGTGCGCGTGCGCTCGTTCGTCTTCGTGTCCGACGTGGGCGAGGTGACGCAGTTCTTCAAGGACCTGGACGTGAGCGAGGCCATTGACGCGGCGACCGCCGGGCGCACCGTGTCCATGAGCTCCAACTCCAACTACGGCCGTGCGCTGGCGGACTTCACGCGTGACCACCTGGGCAGCATCACGCGCCGCACCACCGTGATGATCATTGGCGACGGCCGCAACAACTACAACGCGAGCAACGCCTGGGCCCTCAAGGACCTGAAGCGCAAGGCCAAGCGCGTGCTGTGGATCTGCCCCGAGGAGCGGGGCAACTGGGGCATCGGCGACAGCGAGATGCTCACCTACGAGAAGCACTGCACCCAGGCCGTGGTCGTCACCTCCGTGTCGGACCTGGCCCGCATCGCGGAACAGCTCGTCCCCGTCTGAAACCCGCAGTCCCTTGAGGAGCCCCCCATGGCCCCGTCCTCCTTCTTCGACGACTACCAGGACGTCCCCAACGTGGAGACCGGTCCGGACTTCGACGCCGCCGATGACCGCACGCTGCGCATGGCGTCCCGGCCGGTGGACACGGCGCTGCTCGACCAGCTGGTCCGCTACCAGGAGACCTTCCTGGCGCACGTGGAGGCGGACGCCGGCCCGGAGGCCATGGCCCGCGCGGCCAAGGCGGCCCTGGAGGCGAGCGGCCTGGACGTGAAGGCGGCGGAGTGGGGGAGCGCGGTGCTCCGGGCCTTTGGCGGGCGGCGGTGGACGGTGCAGCGGCTGCGCTCGAAGCTGACGGAGCTGGAGTCCCGCTCCGGGCCGGAGGTGGACGAGGTGAAGAAGCGCGTCCAGGACGAGCTGGTGAAGCAGGAGCGGGAGACGGACGCCCTGGGCCGGCGGTACGGCGTGGAGACGGTGGCCCTGCTCCGGGGGCGCGAGGCGGAGCTCCTGGCCCTGCACACCCGGCTCCAGAAGGTGCTCAGCCGGGGATGACCCGGGGCGCCCGCCCGGTTGCATTCCGCGTCCGGGCGTTCCATAACGGCCCGTTTTCCTTCAAGGCCTACCCATGAAGCGCTACTTCATCCACACCTTCGGCTGCCAGATGAACGTCAACGACTCGCTCCGCATGAGCGAGGCGTTGTCGAAGATGTCCTACGTCCCCACGCCCGAGGCGGACAACGCGGACCTCATCATCCTCAACACCTGCTCCATCCGCGAGAAGGCCGAGGACAAGATGCTCTCCGCGCTGGGGCGCTACCGCGCGGTGAAGGCCAGCCGCGGAGCGATTCTTGGCGTGGGCGGCTGCGTGGCCCAGCAGGAGAAGGACAAGCTGCTGAAGAAGGTCCCGTACCTGGACTTCGTCTTCGGCCCGGACAACATCGCGAAGCTGCCGGAAGTCATCGCCCGCGTGCAGGACGCCCGCGAGCGCGTGGTGGAGACGGCCTTCGTGGACTCCGAGGAGTACGTCTTCCCGCGCGCCGACGCGGAGACGTCCCGCGGCAAGGTGTCCGAGTTCGTCACGGTGATGAAGGGCTGCGACAACGTCTGCTCCTTCTGCATCGTCCCGCACACCCGTGGCCGCGAGGTGAGCCGCAACTTCCCGGAGGTGCTCAACGAGGTGGCGGACCTGGCCGGCGTGGGCGTGCGGGAAGTGACGCTCATCGGCCAGAACGTCAACTCGTACCAGGGCGGCATCAGCTTCGCGCAGCTGCTCCTGCGCACCGCGGAGGTGCCGGGCATCGAGCGCGTGCGCTTCACCACCAGTCACCCGCATGACCTGTCGGACGAGCTGATCGAAGCCTTCCGCGTGCAGCCCAAGATTGCCCCGCACTTCCACCTGCCCGTGCAGTGCGGAAGCGATCGCATCCTGAAGATGATGCGCCGCGACTACACCGTCGAGCAGTACATGGAGCGGCTGGAGAAGCTGCGCGCCGCGCGGCCCGGCATCGCCATCACCACGGACATCATCGTGGGCTTCCCCGGTGAGACCGAGGAAGAGTTCGAGATGACGATGCAGCTCACCGAGCGGGTGAAGTACGACAACCAGTTCTCCTTCGTGTACAGCCCGCGCCCCAAGACGGGCGCCGCGCTGCGCGAGAAGGACTGGGGCCCCATCCCGCACGAGGTGAAGGTGGCGCGGCTGGAGCGCCTGCAGAAGCTGCAGCGGCGCATCAGCGGCGAGTACACCCAGGCGCAGGTGGGCCTGGACGTGGAGGTGCTGGTGGAGGGCCGCTCGCGCTACGACGCCACCAAGCGCTTTGGCCGCACGCCGGAGAACCGCACGGTGAACTTCGAGGGCGACGCCCCCGCGGGCTCCGTCGTGAAGGTGCACGTGGAGCGCGCCACGCCCAACCAGCTCGCGGGCAAGCAGGTGGCGATGCTCCAGGCCCCCACCGTGGCGCCGCCGGCGGTGGAGCTGCCCTTGCCGTTGCATGTCCCGGCGGAGGCCTGACGCCTTCCGCCGCTGTCCCGCCGTCGGAGGTGCCACCATGCCGTTGAAGCCGTTTCGCGGGGTGTCCCCCCGCGTTCATCCGAGCTGCTTCATCGAGGACTCCGCCCAGGTGGTGGGCGACGTGGAGCTGGGCGAGGACTCGTCCATCTGGTTCAACTCCGTGCTGCGCGGGGACGTGAACTCCATCCGCATCGGCAAGCGCACCAACATCCAGGATCTCACGATGATCCACGTCACCAGCCAGGGTGACTCCACGACGGTGGGGGATGACTGCACGGTGGGCCACCGGGTCATCCTCCACGGCTGCGTCGTGGGCCACCGGGTGCTGGTGGGCATGGGCGCCATCCTGATGGACGGCGTGGAGGTGGGGGACGACTGCATCATCGGCGCGGGCACGCTGCTGACGCCCGGGACGAAGATCCCCCCGGGGTCGCTGGTGGTGGGCTCGCCCGGCAAGGTGAAGCGCCCCATCCACGAAGGCGAGCGCGAGTTCCTGGTGCAGTCCGCCCTCCACTACGTGCACACCGCCGCTGAACACCGCGCCAGCCGCTGACGCGGCCGCGTTGTGCGTGTTAGGAACACCCCCATGGCGCTTGCCCCCGAGACGACCCTGAAGGCCTGTCCGCTCTTCAAGGGCTTCACCGACACCGGCATCTCCATCTTCGCGGCGGCGGCCGTGTCGCGCGCCTTCCCCAAGGGGACGGCGCTCTTCACCGAGGGCAAGCCCGGGGACTCGCTGCTGATTGTCGGCGAGGGCACCGTGCGGCTGAGCGCCCGGAGTCCCTCGGGTGAGGACGTGCCCCTGGGTGAGGTCACCGCCGGCGAGCCCCTGGGGGAACTGGCGCTCGTGCAGAAGGGCGAGCGGCTGTGCTCGGCGACCGCGCAGACGGACGTGATGGCGCTGGAGATCCGCTCGGCGGATTTCCAGAAGCTGCTCGCGCAGAAGCCGCAGGCCTGCATCAAGTTGTTGATGGGCATCGTCAGCCACTTCGGCGCGAAGGCCCGCGACAACCGGGACATGCTGCGCACGCTGGTAGCCCGGGCTCCCGGGACCTGAGCGACTGTCGGCCAGGCCGCGTGGAGTTCCTGCCGGAAGGCCGGAAGCTCACCAAGGCACTGCCGCTCGTACCCGGGGTGGTTACTGTCCTCGCCGGGAGTCCCCCCGGCTCCTGGCTGTCGCACACCGTAGGTACGGGTAGACAGAAAGCCGAGAGCTTTCGTGATGGGGCTCGGGCGCTTGAGGTGGGAAGCTGGGCGGCCGGAGTTTTCAACTGCCGCACCCGGTTGATGGCTGGGTGATGGACGGGCCAGCCCGGGTGGTCACCGAGCGGCCCTTCGGGAAGTGATTGGACGGAACGACGCGTGGAAGAACTGCTTACCAACCTGCTCGGTAACTCCCAGGGCCTCTTCGCCTACCTGACCGTGTTCGCCATCCTGGTGGCGTGCGGGCTGGGGGTGCCGCTTCCAGAGGACATCTCACTCATCCTCGGTGGGTTCCTGGCGCACAAGGGCGCGGCCGACCTGCCTGTGATGATGGCGGTGGGGTTCTTCGGCATCCTGGTGGGTGACAGCCTCATCTACCTGGCGGGTCGCCGGCTGGGCACGCGGCTGGGGCGCGACCCGGGGGCGAAGGGGGGCGGGTTCTTCTCGAAGATCGTCACGCCGGAGAAGCGGGCGAAGGTGGAGTCGCTCTTCGTCACGCACGGCCAGAAGATCGTGATGATTGCCCGCTTCATGCCGGGCGTGCGCGCGGTGACGTACTTCACCGCGGGCTCCGTCCACATGTCCTACTGGCGCTTCATCTTCTGGGACGGCCTGGCGGCGCTGCTGTCCGCGCCGGTGTTCGTGTGGCTCGGGTTCCACTTCGGTGGCGAGCTGGACATGGTCATCCGCAAGCTGAAGGACGGCCAGGTCGTGGTGATGGGGACGCTGGCGGTGCTGGCGGTGGGCTACTTCCTCTACCGCCGCCGCAAGAACGCGAAGCTCAAGGCGCAGGCCGCCGCCCAGGCGCAGGTGACGCCGGTGGCGCTGCCGCCCGTGCCGGAGACGCTGGAGAACAGCGTGTCTTCCACGCGCGCGCCCAGCTCCAGCGCCTTCTTCGACGTGCCCGCCGACAAGGCGCCCGCGTCCGAGCCGGACCTGAACGCTCACAAGTAGCGGCTGCTCACCGGTGACGCGGTTCACGGACCCCGCCCCCTCGACTTGAGGGAGCGGGGTTCTTCGTCATGCCTTGTCCGTGTCGCTGAGCGCCTTCGCCAGCAGCTCCGCCACGGCCTCCACGTTGGGAGCGCGCAGCAGCGTGTGGTGGTTGCCCGGCAGGCGGTGCGACTCCAGCCGGTCTCCCACGAGCGCCGTCCAGCCGCCGTCGGTGTCGCCCGAGTCCTCCGCCTGGATGCGCAGCACGCGCTGATCCATCGCGGGCGGGTGGTAGCGCCGGGCTGCTTCGAGGTTGGCCTCGAAGACCTGGAAGAGGGCCGTGGCGTCCACGCCGGGCGGCAGCGCTCCGGCCTGGGCCGCGGCGTCCAGCACCTTCTCCAGCGTCACCTCGGACTCCAGCGCCGCCAGGTCCACGCCCAGGTCCTGCGCGAACAGGCCCACCGCCAGCGCGCGGTCCAGGTCCGGCTCCGAGTCCGGCACCGTCTCCGGGACGTAGGAGTCGAACATCGCCACCAGCTCCACGGCTTCACCGGCCTCGCGCAGCTGGCACGCCATCTCGTAGGCGATGACGCCGCCCAGGGACCAGCCGCCAAGGCGATACGGACCGTGGGGCTGGACCTTCCGCACCTCGCGCACGTAGCTGGCGGCCAGGGCCTCCACCGTGTCCAGCAGCTGCCCTTCGCCGTCCAGGCCGTGGGCCTGGATCCCGTAGAAGGGCTGATCCGGCCCCAGCTTTCGAGCCAGCTCCGCGTAGGCCAGCACGTTGCCGCCCACCGGGTGCACGCAGAAGAACGGCGTGCCGGTGCCTGCGTTCGTGAAGGGCACCAGGGGCGTGAAGGGCTTCGGCCCGGCGGCGGGCAGCAGGACCGCGAAGCGCTCCACGCTGGGGGCCTGGAAGAGCGTCGACAGCGGGAGCTTCCGGCCCGTCTCCCGGTGCACCGCCGCCATCAGCCGCACCGCCAGCAGCGAGTGCCCACCCAGTTCGAAGAAGCTGGTGCGCACGTCCACCGCGGACACGCCCAGGGCTTCGGCCCAGAGGCGTTCAAGCAGGGCCTCCCGTTCGTCCCTGGGGCCGACCCTCGCTTCGGTGCTCGTGGCTTCGTCCACCGGCGCTGGCAGCGCCGCGCGGTCCACCTTGCCGTTCGGTGTCAGCGGCAGGACGGGCAGGGCGACGTAGGCCGCCGGCACCATGTAGTCCGGCAGCGACCGCTGGAGGTGGCTTCGGAGCGGCGCGGTGTCCACCTCCGGGGCCACGTACGCCACCAGCCGCTGCACTCCCGGCGCGTCTTCACGCACCAGCACCAGCGCGTCGCGGATGCCCGGGTGCATGCGCAGCGCGGCTTCGATCTCTCCCGGCTCGATGCGGAAGCCGCGCAGCTTCACCTGGAAGTCCACGCGCCCCATGAAGTCGAGCGTGCCGTCCTGCTTCCAGCGGACCCGGTCGCCCGTGCGGTACAGGCGGGCTCCGCGCTCGGTGCTGAACGGGTGGGGGATGAAGCGCTCGGCCGTGAGGTCCGGGCGGTTGCGGTAGCCCCGAGCCAGTCCTTCGCCCGCGAGGAACAGCTCCCCGGGGACGCCCACCGAGACGGGCGCCAGGTTCGCATCCAGCACATACACGCCCGTGTTCAGCAGGGGCCGCCCGATGACGGGCGTGGGGTGCGCCGTGCCCGAGATGCGCTCCCAGGTCGCATAGACCGTCACCTCCGTGGGGCCATACAGGTTGAAGGCCCGGGTGCGCCGCGTCTCCGCGAGCGTGCGCCACGTCACCTCGTCCACCGCCTCCCCCGCGAGGAGGACGTAGGCGGGCACGTGCGTCTGCACCAGCAGGCCCGCCTCCAGGAGCAGCTTGAACTGCGACGGAGTGCAGTCCAGGACGTCCACCCGGCGCTGCTCCAGCCACGCGAGCATCGCCTCCGGATCCTGCCGCACGGGCTCCGGGACGAGGCACAGGCAGTGGCCCTCCAGCATCAGGACGAGCTGCCCCACCGACACGTCGAAGTAGTACGGCGCGTTCACCGCCACCCTCAGCCCTCTGGGCGCTTCGGCGAAGCCCACCGCGTTCATCGCGTGCCTCAGGTGCGCCAGCGAGCGATGCCGCGCCATCACGCCCTTGGGCGTGCCCGTGGAGCCCGACGTGTAGAGGACGTACGCCAGGTGCTCCGGCCGCAGGGCCACGCGCGGATTGGCCGGCGACGACGCGTCGATGCGCCGCGCATCCACGTCCAGCCGCACCACGTGCCGCACCTGCGGCTGCCACGCCTCCAGGTGCGCCTGCGTCGTCAGCAGCACGGCCGCGCCGCTGTTCTCCAGGATGAAGGCCCGGCGCGCTTCCGGGGCCACCGGGTCCAGCGGCACGTACGCACCGCCCGCCTTGAGGATGCCCAGGATGGCGACGATGGCCTCTGGCGAGCGCTCCAGGCAGAAGGCCACCGGCACGTCCGGGCCCACGCCCAGCGAGCGCAGGTAATGCGCCAGCTGGTTCGCGCGCACGTTGAGCTGGTGGAAGGACACCGTCGTGTCGCCCATCACCACGGCGGGGGCCTTGGGCGTGCGCGTCACCTGCTGTTCGAAGCGCGCTGCGAAGGACAGGTCGCTTTCAAAGGGGGCCGTCTCGCCGCTCCACTCCTCCAGCACCCACTGGCGCTCCTCGGCCGTCAGCAGGGGCAGGGCGTCCAGTGCGGCATCGGGCTTCGCGACCGCGCCCTCCAGCAACTGGAGGAAGTGCTCGGACAGTCTTCGGGCCGTGGCGGGCTCGAAGAGGTCCGTGGCGTAGGAGAGGACGCCCTCGAAGCCTCGCTCCGTGCGGCCCAATGACAGGTCCAGGTCGAACTTCGTCGTGGGCAGGTCCACCTCCACCGGACGCAGCGTCAGCTCCGGTAGGCGCACCTCCGCGTCCGGCACGTTCTGGAGCACGAAGAGCGCCTGGATGAGCGGCGTGCGCGACAGGTCGCGCGTGGACTGCACCGCTTCCACCAGCCGCTCGAAGGGGAGGTCCTGGTGTTCGTACGCGCCCAGCGTGGTGGCGCGCACCTGCGCGAGCAACCTCCGGAACGACGGCTGACCGTCGAACCTCGCGCGCAGCACCAGCGTGTTCACGAAGAAGCCGATGAGGCCTTCTGTCTCCGCGTGGCGCCGGCCCGCGATGGATGTGCCCACCAGCAGGTCGTCCTGTCCTGAGTACCGGTACAGCAGCGTCTGGAACGCCGCGAGCAGCACCATGAAGGGCGTGGCGCCCTCCGCCTGGGCCAGGGCCTCCACGGCTTCACTCAAGGCTGGGGACAGACGCACCGGGAAGGCCGCGCCGCTGGCGGACCGCTGGGGCGGACGGGGTTTGTCCGTGGGCAGAGTCAGGGCCTGCGGGGCTCCGGCCAGCTGCTGCTTCCACCAGGCGAGCTGCGCATCCAGGGCCTCGCCCTGGAACCAGCCGCGCTGCCATACGGCGAAGTCCGGGTACTGCACCGGCAGCGGGGCCAACGGTGAGGGCTGGCCCTGGCGGAAGGCCTCGTAGAGCGCGGTGACTTCGCGCACCAGGATGCCCATGGACCAGCCGTCTCCGATGGCGTGGTGCAGGCACAGGAGCAGGACGTGCTCCTGTGCTCCCAGCTTGAGGAGCGTGAGGCGCGCGAGCGGCCCTACGTCCAGATGGAAGGGCGTCAGTGCGTCCTCGCTCGCGAGCCGGACGGCCTCGGCTTCTCTCGCGTCCTCCGGGAGGTCCGTCAGGTCCACCACCGGCAGGACTCCGGTGGGGGCGGGGTGCACGTGCTGGCGGGGTTCTCCGTCGACGGTTTCGAAGGTGGTGCGCAGCGCTTCGTGGCGCTCCACCAGCGCGTCGAAGGCCTGCTGGAGCGCGGGCACGTCCACCGCGCCCGTGAGGCGCAGCGCCGCGGGCATGTTGTAGAGCGCGCTGCCCGGGTCGAGCTGATCGATGAACCACAGCCGCTGCTGCGCGAACGACAGCGGATGCGGGCCAGGGCCCTCCGCGGGGCGCAGCGGTGGCAGGGCGCTGGCCTCCGGTGCGTCCGGCAGCCGCTGGGCGAGCGCCGCCACCGTAGGGGACTCGAACAGCGCCCGGACGCCCACGTCCACGCCGAACCGTTCACGGATGCGGGACACCAGCTGCGTGGCCAGCAGGGAGTGGCCTCCCAGCTCGAAGAAGTGGTCGTTGCGGCCCACGACGGGGATGTTCAACAGCTCCTCCCACAACGAGGCCAGGACCACCTCCGCGGGCGTCACCGGGGCCTCGTACGTGTGAGCGGCGCGCAGCCGCGCCTCCGGCGAGGGCAGCGCCTTGCGGTCCAGCTTGCCGTTGGGTGTCAGCGGCAGGACGGGCAGGATGACGAAGGCGGACGGCACCATGTACTCCGGCAGGTGCCGGCGCACATGCTCGCGCAGCACTTCCGTGTCGCCGTCCGTCACCACGTAGGCCACGAGCCTCGCGTCGCCCGGCACGTCCTCGCGCACCAGCGCGACCGCGTCTCGGACTCCGGCGTGCGTGCGCAGCGTGGCTTCGACTTCGCCTGGCTCGATGCGGTAGCCGCGCAGCTTCACCTGGAAGTCCAGGCGGCCCATGAACTCCAGTGTGCCGTCCTGCTTCCAGCGGGCCTTGTCTCCCGTGCGGTAGAGGCGCGCTCCCGGCTCCGCGCTGAACGGATCCGGCAGGAAGCGCTCGGCCGTGAGGTCCGGCCGGTTGAGGTAGCCGCGCGTGACGCCTTCGCCGGAGAAGCACAGCTCACCCGGCGTGCCGAAGGGGACAAGCCGCTGCCGGGCATCGAGCACGTACGCGTTGAGGTTCGCCAGCGGCCGGCCGATGACAGGCTCCGTCCGGGCGCGGCCCTGCATGGGCGCGGCCGTCGTGCCGACGGTGCACTCCGTGGGGCCGTAGGCATTGAAGGCGCGCGTGCGGTCCGTCGCCGCGAGCTTTCGCCATGACCCGGCATCCAGCGCGTCGCCGCCCAGCACGATGAGAGGTGGCACCCAGGAGCGCTCCAGCAGCCCGGCCGCCAGCAGCGGCTTGAGCTGCGCGGGCGTGCAGTCCAGCGAGTCGATGCGGTGCTCCTCCAGCCACGCGAGCATCGCCTCCGGCTCCAGACGCAGCGCGTCCGGGACGACGTGGAGGCAGTGGCCGTCGATGAGCTGGACCACGCGCTCCATCACCGCGTCGAAGTACAGCGGCGCGTTGACGGTGACGCGTTGCCCCCGGGGCTGGCCCGCGTAGAGCGCGCGGCCCATGGCCCGGTGAAGGTTGAGCACGGAGCGGTGTTGCACCATCACGCCCTTGGGCGTGCCCGTGGAGCCGGACGTGTACAGCACGTACGCCAGATGCTCCGGGCCCGTCAGCGACGGCAGGGGCTCATGCGAGAGGGCTCCCAGGCCGGCCTGCTCCACGTCGAGCCACAGCTCCTGGACGCCATACGGACTCCAGTCCCCGCATGCGGCCTCGGTCGTCACGAGCACGGCCGCGCCGCTGTCCTTCAACATGAAGTCCCTGCGCGCGGGCGGGGCTCCGGGGTCCAGCGGCACGAACGCGCCTCCGGCCTTGAGGACCGCGAGCAGCGCGACGATGGCCTCCACCGAACGCTCGATGCACAGGGCCACCCGCACCTCCGGGCCCACCCCCATGGAGCGCAGCCGCCACGCGAGCTGGTTCGCCCGCGTGTCGAGCTGCCGGTACGTCAGCGCCATCTCCCCGAACACCACGGCCGGGGCGTCCGGGGTGCGCGCCACCTGGCGCTCGATGAGGCCGTGCAGCGTGGCGTCGCGCTCGAAGTCCACCAGCTCGCCGCTGCCCATGCGCACCAGGCGCGCCAGCTCCTCCGGCGACACCAGCGACACGTCCGCCAGTGGCAGGTCGGGCGCGTCGCAGACGGCCTCCAGCAGCCGTCGCAGGTGCGCGACGATCCGCTCGATGGTGCTCGCATCGAACAGATCCGCCGCGTAGTGGATGCGACCCTCGTAGCCGTCGCGGGTCCGGTTCAGGTCCAGGGCCAGCTCGAACTGCGTGGGCGCTCCCTCTCCGAAGTCGGCCGGGGCCACGGTCAGGCCGGGCACGGCCAGCTCCGGCGCGGGCGCGTTCTGGAGCGCGAACATCGCCTGGAACAGGGGCGTGCGGCCCAGGTCGCGCTCGGGCTGGAGGGCGTCCACCAGGTGTTCGAACGGGATGTCCTGGTGCTCGTACGCGCCCAGCGTGGTGGCGCGCACCTGGGCCAGCAGCTCGCGGAAGGTCGTCTTCGCGCTGAAGCGGCCTCGCAGCACCAGCATGTTCACGAAGAAGCCGATGAGGTCCTCCGTCTCCGCGTGCCGGCGGTTCGCGATGGGTGAGCCCACCAGCACGTCGTCCTGTCCGGAGACTCGCGACAGCACGGCCTGGAACGCCGCCAGGAGCGCCATGAAGGGCGTGGCGCCTTCGGCCTGCGCCAGGGCCTCCACGCGCTCGCTCAGGATTCGAGGCAGCGTCACCCGGACCAGGCCGCCTCGCTGCGTGGCGGTGGCGGTCCTTGGCCGGTCCGTGGGCAGGTCCAGCACGAAGGGCGCTCCGGACAGCTGCTGCTTCCACCACTCCACTTGGGCCTGGAGCACGCCGCCCTGGAGCCAGCCGCGCTGCCAGACCGCGAAGTCCGCGTACTGCACCGGCAGCTCCGGCAGGGCGGCGTCGCGGCCCGCACGGCGGGCCTCGTAGAGGGCCGTGAGCTCCCGCACGAGGACTCCCAGCGACCAGCCGTCGGACACGATGTGGTGCAGGTGCAGCACCAGCAGGTGCTCGCGCGCTTCCAGCTTCAGGAGCAGCGCGCGGATCACCGGCCCGCGCGCGAGGTCGAACGGGCGCAGCGTCTCCGCGTGCCCCAGGCGCCAGGCTTCGGCCTGCCTCGCGGCGCGGCTGCCCAGGGCCGTCAGGTCCACCGTCTCCAGGGGGACGTGGCCCTCCGGGTGGATGTCCTGCACCGGCTTGCCCGCCTCCATGCGGAACGTGGTGCGCAGGGATTCATGCCGCGCCACCAGCGCGTCCAGACTGGCGCGCAGCGCGTCCACGTCCAGGTCGCCGGTGAGGCTCAAGGCCAGCGGCATGTTGTAGAGCGGGCTGCCTTGTTCCAGCTGGTCGATGAACCACAGCCGCTGCTGCGCGAAGGACAGCGGCGGCGCGGTCGTCCTCTCGGCTCGGACCAGTGGCGGTGCCTGGGTGCGGCGCGCGTTCACCAGCCGCTCCGCCAGCGACGCCACCGTGGGTGAGCGGAACAGCTCGGCCAGCGGCAGCTCCACGCCCAACGTCGAACGGATGCGCGACACCACCTGCGTGGCCAGCAGCGAGTGCCCTCCCAGCTTGAAGAAGTCGCCATGGAGGTCCACGGCCTCCAGGTGCAGCACGTCCGCCCAGATGTCCGCGAGCGCCTTCTCCAGCGCGCTCCGGGGCGCGGAGGTGGCGCTGTCCGCGGCACGGGCTCTCGGCGTGGGCAGGACCTTGCGGTCCACCTTGCCGTTGGGGCTCAGGGGCAGCTCCGGCAACACCACGATGGCCGAGGGCACCATGTAGTCCGGCAGCTGCTTCTGCACGGCCACCCGCAGCGCGCCCGTGTCGATGCCGTCGCTGGAAACGACGTAGGCCACGAGGCGCTTGTCGCCGGGCACGTCCTCGCGCACCACGACCACCGCCTCCTGGACTTCGGGCGACTGGCGCAGCACGGCTTCGACCTCGCCCGGCTCAATCCGGAAGCCTCGCAGCTTCACCTGGAAGTCGGTGCGGCCCAGGAACTCCAAGGTCCCGTCGCGCCGCCAGCGCACGCGGTCGCCCGTGTCGTAGAGGCGTGCACCGGGCCCGGTGGCGAAGGGGTGGGGGATGAAGCGTTCGGCGGTGAGGTCCGGCCGCTGGAGGTAGCCCCAGGCCAGGCCGTCTCCGCCCACGTACAGCGTGCCCGGCACTCCGGCCGGCACGGGCTGGAGCGCCGTGTCCAGCACCCACACCGTGGAGTTGGTCAGCGGCCGGCCAATGGACACCGAGCTGCCCACGGCATCCCCGGCGCGCAGCGTGTGCGTGGCGGAGATCGTGGTGTTCTCCGTGGGGCCGTAGGCGTTGATCAGCACCGCGCTCGCGGGCAGCCGCTTCACGTGTTCGCGCACGCGATCCACGGGCAGCACGTCGCCCCCCGCCATCACCTGCTTCACCCGGGCCAGCGCGTCGCCCTGGTGGAGCACCATCTGGTCGAAGAGGGCGGCGGTGAGCAACAGCGTGGTGATGGCCTCGCGCCGCAGCAGCGCTCCCAGCTCCTCCAGCGACAGGGCCTTGGGCGGCGCCAGCACCAGGGTCGCGCCGTGGAGGAGCGCGCTCCAGATCTCCAGCGTGGACCCGTCGAACGCGATGGGGGCCAGCTGGAGGATGACCTCCTCTTGACCGAAGTGGATGAAGTCCGCGCCTCGCACCAGGCGGGTGATGCCCCGGTGCGGGATGCACACGCCCTTGGGCCGGCCGGTGCTTCCCGACGTGAACATCACGTAGGCCAGCGCGTCAGCGGGCACGTCCAGGTCCAGCGGCGTCTCCGGCTGCCGCGCGATGACCGCTTCATCCGCGTCCAGCAGGACCTGGAGGTCCGTGACCTGGGGCAGTTCGTCCGCCAGTGCCTCCTGCGTGACGAGCACGCTGACGCTGGCCGCCTGGAGCATCCAGGTGATGCGCTCCGCGGGCGCCTTCGCGTCCACCGGCACGTAGGCCGCGCCGGCCTTGAGGATGCCCAGCAGACCCGTGATGAGGTCGAAGGACCGCTCCAGGCTCAGGCCCACCCGGTGGCCGGGCCGCACACCCTGGCGGCGCAGGTGGTGCGCCAGCTGGTTCGACGCGCGCTCCAGCGCCGCGTACGTGAGCGACTTCGCGCCAGACTTGAGCGCGATGGCGTCCGGGGTGCGCGCGGCCTGCTCCGCGAAGAGCGCGGGCACGGACGCGTCGCGTGGGTAGTCCCGGGCCGTGTCGTTCCAGGCGACGAGCAGCCGCTGACGCTCCGCCTCCGTCAGCCACGGCAGCTGGGACAGCCGTGTGTCAGGCGCGCGGACGGCGGCCTCCAGCAGCACGCGCAGGTGCTCCGCCATGCCGGCCACCGTGGACGGTTCGAACAGGTCCTCGTTGAAGACGAGGGCGCCGTCGAACCCACCGGGCGTGCGCATCAGCGCGAACTGAAGGTCGAAGAGGGTGACGTCCGCGTGGGCCTCCAGCAGGCGCAGCGTCAGGCCCGGCAGGGACAGCTCCGGCATGGGTGCGTTCTGGAGCGCGAAGGTCACCTGGAACAGCGGCGTACGGCTCAGGTCGCGCTCCGGCTGGAGCACCTCCACCAGCTTCTCGAACGGCAGGTCCTGGTGCTCGTACGCGCCCAGCGTGGTGGTGCGGACCGCCTCCAGCAGCTCCCGGAAGCGGAGCGTGTCGCGCACCCGCGTGCGGAGCACCACCGTGTTCGCGAAGAAACCGATGAGGGCTTCGGCCTCCGCGTGTCGGCGGCCCGCGATGGGCGCCCCCACGAGCACGTCCTCCTGGCCCGCGTACCGGTGCAGCAGCAGCTGGAAGGCCGCGAGCAGCACCATGAAGGGCGTGGTGGCGGTCTGCTTCGCCAGCGTCTCCAGCGCATGGCTCAGGCCGCTCGGCAGCGTCAGGGGCTGCACGCCGGCCCGGAAGGACTGGCGCGCCGGACGCGGGTGGTCCGTGGGCAGCTCCAGGAAGGGCGCGGCGCCTTCCAGCTGCCCGCGCCAGTACGCCAGCTGCGATTCCAGCACGTCCCCCTGGAGCCATCCGCGCTGCCAGAGGGCGTGGTCCGCGACCTGGACCGGCAGCTCCGGCAGCGGCGACGGTCGCTCCTCGGAGAACGCCGTGTAGAGCGCGCCCATCTCGCGCACCAGCACGCCCGTGGACCAGCCGTCGGAGATGATGTGGTGCGTGTTGAGCAGCAGCCGGTGCTCGGTGGGGCCCAGCTTCATCAGGAGGCCTCGGAACAGCGGGCCCTGCTCCAGGTCGAACGGGGTGCGCGTCTCCTCCAGCGCCAGCCGCGACGCCTCCGCCTCACGCGCCTCCGCCGTCGGGAGCGCGGAGAGGTCCACGTTCCGCAGCGGCATGGGGAAGGGCGGGTGGATGACCTGCGACGGCGTGCCTTCGTGCGAACGGAAGGTCGTGCGCAGCGCTTCGTGACGGCGCACCAGTTCGTCGAACGCCGCGAGCATCACGATGATGTCCAGCGTGCCTTCCAGCGCGATCATGCTCGGCAGGCTGTAGGCGTTGCCCGCGGTGCCCAGCTGTTCGATGAACCACAGCCGCTGCTGCGCGAACGACAGGGGCAGCACTTCGGGCCGCTCCGTTCGGACCAGCGCGGGCAGGGCGGACGCCGGGGCCTCTGGCTTCCGGAGCGCGTCGATGCGTTCGGCCAGCGCCGCGACCGTGGGGCCTTCCAGCAGGGCTCGCAGCGGCAGCTCCACGGCGAAGTGCGTGCGGATTCGCGATACCAGCTGCGTGGCCAGCAGGGAGTGGCCTCCCAGCTCGAAGAAGCCGTCGTGGCGGCCCACGGCGGGGACTCGCAGCACTTCGGACCAGAGTGGGATCAGTGCTGCTTCGGTGGGGGTTGCCGGCGGTTCGATGACGCGCTCGGTGGCGGGGGCGGACTCCGGCGCGGGCAGGGCCTTGCGGTCCACCTTGCCGTTGGGCGTGAGGGGCAGGGCGTCCAGCGCGATGAACGCGGCGGGCACCATGTACTCCGGCAGGCGCTGACGCACGTGTTCGCGCAGGGGCGACGTGTCCACCTGGGGCGCGACGTACGCGATGAGCCGGTCGTCGTGGACCTGCACCACCGCGTCCCGGATGCCCGGGTGCGCGCGCAGCGTGGCTTCGATTTCGCCTGGCTCGATGCGGTTGCCGCGCAGCTTCACCTGGAAGTCCAGGCGGCCCATGAAGTCGAGCGTGCCGTCCTCTCTCCACCGGGCCTTGTCGCCCGTGCGGTAGAGGCGCGCTCCAGGCTCAGCGCTGAATGGATCCGGCAGGAAGCGCTCGGCGGTGAGGGCGGGCTGGCCCAGGTAGCCTCGCGCGAGGCCTTCACCCGCGAGGCACAGCTCCCCTGGCGTTCCGATGGGTGCCAGGCGCAGGTTCGCGTCGAGCACGTAGGCGCGCAGGTTGGCGATGGGCCTGCCGATGACGGGCACCGGCTGGGGCGCGCCCTGGACGACGCTGACCGTCGCGTCCACGGTGACCTCCGTGGGGCCATAGCCGTTGTAGGCGCGGCCTCGCTTCGCCGCGGCCAGCTGCCGCCAGGTCACCTCGTCCATCGCCTCGCCGCCGATGGAGAAGTGCTTGGGGACGTGGTTGCGCTCCAGCAGCCCAGCGGCCAGCAGGAGCTTGAGCTGCGACGGCGTGCTGTCGAACACGTCGATGCGCTCACGCTCCAGCCACGCGAGCAGCGCCTCCGGCTCCAGGCGCACGTCCTCCGGGACGATGACCAGGCAGTAGCCGGACAACAGCTGGATCACCTGTTCGATGGACGCGTCGAAGTACAGCGGCGCGTTCACGGTGATGCGCTGAGCGGGCGGCAGGTCCTCGTAGATGCTCAACGTCATCGACTTGTGCAGGTGGAGCACCGAGCGGTGCTGCACCATCACGCCCTTCGGCGCGCCCGTGGAGCCCGACGTGTAGATGACGTAGGCGACGTTCTCCGGGCCCGCCACCGGCGGCGGGTTCTCCGAGAACCTGTCCGACTGTCCGACAGGTTCCGCGTCCAGCAGCACCCGGTGCGGCACGTCCGGGTGCCACGCATCTTGCAGCGCCTGCGTCGTGATCAGCACGGACGCCCGGCTGTCCTCGATGACGAACGACTTGCGCGCCGCCGGGGCCTTGGGGTCCAGCGGCACGAAGGCTCCACCGGCCTTGAGCACCGCGAGCAGCGCGACGATGACCTCCGCCGACCGCTCCAGGCACAGGGCCACCGTCGCCTCCGGGCCCACGCCCAGCGAACGCAGGTGCCACGCGAGCGGGTTGGCCCTCGCGTTGAGCTGACGGAAGGACAGCGTCGTCTCGCCGAACTTCACTGCGTCCGCGTCGGGTGTCTCCGCGGCCTGCCGTTCGAAGCGGCCGTGCACCGTGGAGTCGCGCTCGAAGCCCACGATGTCACCGAGGCCCGCGCGCAACAGCCACGCGCGGTCTTCAGCGGACACGAGGGACACGTCGGCCAGCCGGACTCCGGGCCGGGCCAGCTCCTCCAGCGCCTGCCGCCACTGGCCCAGCACGCGGCGCACGGCGTCCTCGTCGAAGCGGCTCGCGTCGTAGGTGAGGTGCAGCTGGAGTTCGCGGCCCGGCAGCACCGAGGCCGCCAGCGGGTAGTTCGTGCTCTCGCCCATCACCAGGTCGCGCAGGTCCAGCGCGGTGGAGCGGCGCAGCAGGGATTCGTCGAAGGGGTAGTTCTCGAAGATGAGCAGCGACTGGAAGAGCGGCTGTCCCCGGGGGATGTCGCTCCACCCGTGCGCGGCGACCAGCGGCGTGTGCTGGTGCTGCTGGATGCCCAGCAGCTTCGCCTGCACGGACTGGAGCCACGGCAGCACGGGCGCGTCTCCGTCCGGCAGCGAGACGCGGACCGGCAGCGTGGCGATGAGCAGGCCCAGCATCGCCTCCGAGCCCGCCAGCTCCGGCGGACGGCCCGCCAGCGTGGTGCCGAACAGCACGTCGCGTGTGTCCGCGTGGCGCGCCAGCACCAGCGCCCAGGCCGCCTGCGTCAGCGTGTTGAGCGTGAGCTGGTGCTGCTTCGCGAAGGCATCCAGCGCCGCGGTCCGGGCCTCTGGAATCACGAGCGCCAGGTCGGGTTGATTCACCACGCCCGTGGGTTGCGAGGACGGCGGACGCACCGCCGGCAGGGGCGTGGGCGATGACAGGCCGGCCAGCTGGCCGCGCCAGAAGCGTTCGTCCTCGGCGGCGTCACGCTGGCCCAGCCACGCGATGTAGTCGCGGAACGGCGGACGTCCGGCGGCGGGCAGCGGCGTCCCGGCGCGCAGGGCGTCGTAGAGGGCGAAGACCTCCTGGAAGAACAGGCCCAGGCTCCAGCCGTCGAACAGCAGGTGGTGGTGGCTCCACACGCAGCGCCAGCGCGCGTCCGCCAGCCGCACGATGGTCATGCGCGACAGCGGCGCTCGCGACACGTCGAAGCCGCGCGAGCGGTCCTCGGCCATCAGGCGGTCCAGGCCGGACTGCTGCGCTGCTTCCGGCAGGTGGCGCCAATCATGCACTTCGAACGGCAGCGTCGCGTGCGAGTGCACCGCCTGCAGCGGCGTCTCCAGGTCCTTCCACACGAACGCGGTGCGCAGGATGGGGTTGCGGTCCACCGCCGTCTGCCACGTGCGCTGCAACAGCGCGACGTCCAGGTCCGAGTGGAACGTCCACGCGGTGTGCTCGACGTAGAAGCCCGCGTGCGGATCCTCCAGGGCGTGGAAGAGCATGCCCTCCTGGAGCGGGGACAGCGGGAACAGGTCCTCCACCGTGGGGCCCTGCGCCGCCAGCACCGCGTCCAGCGAGGCCTGGGAGAGGCGCGCCAGGGGGAAGTCGCTCGGCGTGCGGCGGCGCGCGTCCTCCGAGTGGCGCTGGGTGATGAGCTCGCGCAGCGCGGAGAGGAAGCGCTGGGACAGGGCCCGCACGGTCTCTTCGTGATGCAGCTGCGGGCTGTAGCCGAAGGCCAGGCGCAGCCGTCCATCCAGCACCGAGCCGTCCACCACCAGCGCGTGCGGATGCGCGGCCTGGGGCGCGACGTTCGGGCCCACGGGCTCGTCGCTCATGGCGAAGAGGGCGCTCGCGGCGGCCGAGCCGTCCAGCTGTCCCAGGTAGTTGAACGACACCTGCGCCTGGGGCAGCGCGGCCAGCCGGGCGCGCGTCTCCACGGGGCCCAGGTGACGCAGCAGCCCGAAGCCGATGCCCCGGCCGGGCCACGCGCGCAGCGTGTCTCGCACGGCGCGCAGCCGGTCTCCCAGCGTGCCCTCGGAGGGCAGCCGCAGCAGGGCCGGGGTGAGGGACGTGAACCACCCCACGGTGCGCGACACGTCCGCGTCCGCGAACAGCTCCTCGCGGCCGTGGCCCTCCAGGTCGATGAGGATGTCCGGCTTGCCGGTCCACTCGCTGAGCGCCACACCGAGCGCGGTCAACAGCACGTCGTCGATGCGCGCACGCCACGCGCCCGGCGTCTCCTGGAGCAGCAGCCTCGTGGCTTCCGCGTCCAGCTCCGCGGCCACCGTCTGGTGCGTGGCGTAGGTGCGCGGCCCCGGCCCATCCACGGGCAGCGGTGCCACGTCCGCGCGCGCCGCCTCCAGCCAGAAGGCGGCCTCCGCGCCGATCACGTCCGACAGGGCGTGCGTCTCCAACCGCCGGGACCACGCCAGGAAGGAAGTCGTCTTCGCGGGCAGCGTGACGCCCTGGCCGGACTGGAGCTGGCGATAGGCCGTCTCCAGGTCCTCGATGAGGATCCGCCACGACACCGTGTCCACGACCAGGTGGTGGATGACGAGCAGCAGGCGCTGCTCCTCGCCCGGCCCGAAGTGGAACAGCACCGGCCGCACGAGCGGCGGCGCGGCCAGGTCGAAGGACGCCTGCACGCGCGTGGCCTCCGCTTCCATGGCGGCCCGGCGCGCTTCGGCCGGGAGCGCGGAGAGGTCCACCTGGAGCAGCGTGAGCGTGGCTTCGTCCGGCCCGGCGTCTCGCTGGCGCCAGGTGCCTTCGGGGCCCCGGAGGTAGTGCAGGCGCAGGGCGTCGTGGTGGACGACGAGCGCCTTCAAGGCCTGCTCCAGGTGCGCGGGCGAGAGCGGCTGCCGCGCCTTCAGGAGCAGGGCGTGGTTGAAGTGGTGCGCGTGCACGGGCTCGCGCTCCAGGAAGCCCGCCTGGATGGGGGTGAGGGGCACGTCGCCCACCACCGGGCCCTGCTCCGCGAGGCTGGCCGCGCTCACCCGGGCCACGGCCGCCAGCGCGCCCAGGGTGGGGTGCTGGAAGAGGTCCTTCACCAGCAGCTGCACGCCGGCCTGCCGCGCCTTCGCGACGACCTGGAGGCTGATGATGGAGTCGCCGCCCAGCTCGAAGAAGTTGTCGTCCAGACCCACGCGCTCCACGCGCAGCACCTGGGCCAGCACCTGCGCCAGCGTCCGCTCCATGTGCGTGCGGGGCGCGACGTACTCACGGCGTGAGGCGCGCTGGCCCTCGGGGGCGGGCAGGGCCTTGCGGTCCACCTTCGACTGCGCCGTCAGCGGCAGGGCCGCGAGGGTGACGAACGCGGAGGGCAGCATGAACTCCGGCACGCGCTGGCGCATGAAGTCGCGCAGCGCGCTCGTGTCGAGCAGCCCGCCGTCCGGGACGACGTAGGCCACGAGCCGCTTGTCGCCGGGCACGTCCTCGCGCACCCAGGCCACGGCCTCGCGCACGTGGGGCCAGGCTCGCAGGGCGGCCTCCACCTCCGCCAGCTCGATGCGGAAGCCGCGCACCTTCACCTGGTGATCCACGCGGCCCAGGAACTCCATCACCCCGTCGCGCCGCCAGCGCGCCAGGTCGCCCGTGCGGTAGAGGCGCTCTCCGGGCCGGGAGGAGAAGGGGTGCGGGACGAAGCGCTCCGCGGTGAGGTCCGGCCGGGACGCGTAGCCGCGCGCCAGGCCGTCGCCTCCGACGTACAGCTCGCCGGGGACGCCCGGGGGCACCGGCTGTCCGTGCGCGTCCAGCACGTAGAGCTGCGTCTGCGCGATGGGCCGGCCAATGGGCATCGTCGTGCCCACGGACGCCGCGTCCGGCACGGAGTATGTGGACGCGAGGAGGGTCGTCTCCGTGGGGCCGTAGCAGGCCGTGACGGCGGTCCCCAGGCCGGACTCCAGCACCCGACGCACGTGGACCGGTGACACGACGTCACCACCCACGAGCACGCGCCGCACGCCGCGCAGCGCCTCCAGGTTCACGTCCACGACCTGCGTGAAGAGGCCCGACGTCAGGAGCAGCGTGGTGACGCCGTGGCGCTGGAGGACCTTCGCCAGCAGGTCCACGTCCGACGGGGACGTGGGCGGGAACACCGCCAGCTTTCCGCCGTGCAGCAGCGGTCCCCAGATCTCCAGCGTGGTGGGGTCGAAGGAGATGGGCGCCACGAGCAGGAACGTCTCCTCCGGCCCCAGGTGCCCGTACGTCGGGTGGTGCAGCAGGCGCATCACCGCGCGGTGATCCACCGCGACGCCCTTGGGCCGGCCGGTGCTGCCGGACGTGAAGTCCACGTAGGCCAGGTGGCGCGAGCGCAGGCCGGTGTCCTCCACTCGCGACGTGGGCAGCTCCGCGACGGGCGCCTCCTCCACGAAGAGGGACGGCAGCTCCACCGGCAGCGCTTCGCGCGTCCTGCGCGTGGTGATGAGCAGCTTCGCGGGGGCGTCCTCCAGCATCGCGGTCAGGCGCGGCGCCGGGTACGACGCATCCAGCGGCACGTACGCGCCCCCGGCCTTGAGGATGCCCAGCAGGGCGACGATGAGCTCCACCGAGCGGTCCAGCGAGACCGCCACCAGCACGTCGGGGCCCACGCCGTGCTGGCGCAACAGGTGCGCCCACTGGTTCGAGCGCGCGTCCAGCTGCGCGTAAGTCAGGCGCTCGTCACCGGACTCCAGGGCCACCGCGTCGGGGCGCAGCTCGGCCTGACGGGCGAAGAGGTCCGGGATGCACGCGTCATGCGGGTAGTCGCGGAACGTGTCGTTCCAGGCGTCCAGGACCTGGTGACGTTCCGTATCCGCCAGCAACGGCAGCAGGGCGATGGGTGTCTGGGGGCTTGAGACGACGGCGCGCGCCAGGCCCACCAGGTGCTCCGCCATGCGCTCGATGGTGGCCGCGTCGAAGAGGGCGGTGGCGTACTCCAGGCTGCAGGTGAAGCCGTCGCGGCCTTCCAGTACCTCGAAGCCCAGATCGAACTTGGACGTGTCCGTGGGCACGGTCACGCCGCTGAGCGCCAGCCCCGCGGGACGGGCCTCGGACTCCGGCGTGTTGACGACGTTGATGCTCACCTGGAACAGCGGTGTGCGGCTCAGGTCTCGCGGCAGGTTCAGCGCGTCCAGCACGCGTTCGAACGGAGCGTCCTGGTGTGCGTAGGCCTCCAGGGCCTGGGTGCGCACGCGGCGCAGCAGCTCCGCGAAGGATGGCAGGCCGGAGAGCTTCGCGCGGAAGGGCAGGGTGTTGATGAAGCACCCCATCAGCCACTCGACCTCCGGACGGGTGCGGCCCGCGATGGGCGTGCCCACCACGAAGTCGTCCTGGCCGGAGTAGCGCGACAGCACCGTCTGGAAGAGCGCCATCAACACCATGAACGACGTGGCGCCGTGCTTGCGGCCCAGGGCCAGCAGCGGTGTGGACACGTCCGGGGGCAGCGTGAACCGGTGCCGGGCACCCGCGAAGGAGATGACAGCGGGACGCGGCCGGTCCGTGGGCAGCTCCAGGTTGGGCGCTCCGGAGAGCCGCTGCTTCCACCAGGAGAGCTGGGCCTCCATCTCGCCGCCGTCCAGCCACGCGCGCTGCCACACGGCGTAGTCCGCGTACTGCACCGGCAGCTCCGGCAACGGGGACGGGAGGCCCGCGCGGAACGCGGCGTAGTTCGCCGTCAGCTCGTGCGCGATGACCATGTTGCACCACGCGTCGGACACCGCGTGGTGGAAGACGAGCGCCAGCACGTGCACCTGGGGCTCCAGGCGCAGCAGCGTCGCGCGCAGCACGGACTTCTCCAGGTCGAACGGCAGCAGCACGTACGCCTTGCAGAAGCGCAGCATCTCCGCTTCGCGCGCTTCGGGCGTGTCGCCCGCCAAGTCGCGCCGCTGGAGCGGCAGGCCTCGCGGCGGGTGGATGTTCTGCACCGCGCGGTCGCCCTCCAGTGAGTACGTGGTGCGCAGCACCTCATGCCGCGCCACCAGCGCATCCAGCGCGGACTGGAGTGCGTCTGTGTCCAGCTCTCCGACGAGGCGGAAGAGGGACGGGTTGTTGTACGCACCGCTGCCGGGCTCCAGCTGCTGGAGGTACCAGAGGCGCTGCTGCGCGAAGGACAGGGGCAGCGGCGTGTCGCGGCCCACGCGCGGAATGGGCGGCGGCCCCGCGTTCACGAGAGGAGCATTCGCACCAGAGGAAGGCGTTACGGCGTTCGGGCCAGCAGGATGCGCTCCAGGCCGCAGGGCCTCCGTACCGGTGAGCTGCGCTCCAGGTCGTGCGGCTTCCGCACCGGTGGGCGCCACGGGACGCGGAGCCTCCACGGCGGGACGCGCCACGGGCGGAGGGGGGAGCCGCGACGGTGAGGCCACCGGCTCCACGCGGCCATCCGCGCGCAGGCGGGCATGGCGGCCCGTGCGGTACAGCCTGGCCGCGGACTCGCGAGGGTGCGGCACCAGGCGGCGGTGCTCTTCATCACCCGCGCGCCACAGCGCCGTGGGGAGGCCTGCTCCCGCGAGGGCCAGCTCGCCCACCACGCCCGCGGGCACCGGCTGTCCGGCCGCGTCCAACACCCAGGCCTGGAGGTTCGCGGGGATGCGCTCGCGCGGGGTGCGTGGCAGCAGCGCTCCCTCCTGGGCATCACCCGACAGCCACACCTCCACGCCCGCGGCCCGGTGCAGCGCCGCGCCCAGCTCCACCGACGCGCCCTCCACCACCAGCGCACCCACTCGGGACAGCGACTCGCGCGCCCCGGGCAGCTCGCTCAACGTGCGCGCCAGACGGGCCGACGTGTGCACCAGCACCGCGCCGGACTGACGCGCCAGCTCCAGCAGGCCCTCCACGCCCGCTTCGGCCTCCACCAGCACCTGCTCCTGGCGGGCCGTGGCCTCCGCGTCCATGCGCTCGCGCACCACCGCCAGCCGGCGCAGGCCCTCCAGCACCACCGGGGTGTCCAGGCCGAAGTCGATGAGCGCCGCCACCTCGTCCACATCCGCCGCGCGCACGTCACGCAACCGCCGCAGCGCGCCGTCCACCGTGCCCACGAGTCCCGTCGTCTTGGCGTGGTGCTCGAACGTGTGCTCCAGCAGCGCGTTGATGTCGTCCGGAGACAGCTTCTGGATGTCGCCCTGGTAGCCCTGGGTGAGCAGCAGCGACGTGACGATGTCCACCGAGCTGCGGAAGTACGCGAGCAGCGGCTGGCGCACGAGCCGCAACACCTCCTGCTCGTCGTCGCCCAGGTACGTGTGCAGCATGCAGGTGATGTGGCCGCGGCCCGGGTGGCCATTGCGGCGCCACGCGTCCCGGTACAGCGCCACCTTTGGCTTCAGCTCCTCCAGCGAATGGGACAGCAGGCCCGTCAGCACGCCCGCGCCCAGCTCGCCCGCCATGCGGAAGGTCTCCGGGTTGGACGTGGCGGTGAGCCACACCGGCAGCTCCTTCTGCACCGGCTTCGGACGCAGCGCGCCCTCCACGGTGGTGCCCGCGCCGCCGGGACGCTTGAAGCGCTCGCCGCGCCACAGCGCGCGCAGCGTGGCCAGCTTCTCCAGGAGGATGTCGCGGCGCCGCTCGAAGTTGGCTGGCGCGAAGGTGAAGTCCTGCGTGTGCCAGCCCGTGGCCACGGACAGGCCCACGCGGCCCTGGGACACGTTGTCCACCACGGACCACTGCTCCGCGATGATCAACGGATCATGCAGCGGCAGCACCACGCTGCCCGAGCGCACGTGCACGTGCTTCGTGACGGCCGCGATCGCGGCGGAGATGACCGCCGGCTGCGGGTACAAACCGCCAAACGAGTGGAAGTGCCGCTCCGGCGTCCAGATGGCGGAGAACCCGTTCGCGTCCGCGTACTTCGCGCCCTCCATCAGGAGCTCGTACTTGGGGCCCTGGAGCGTGTCCTCGTCGTTCGCGAAGTAGATGAGGCTCAGGTCCATGGCCTTCGCGCGAGGCCCGCCCCCGTGCAGGTTCACCAGCCCCGCGGTGATGCGCTCCGGCGGGTACACCACGCGCAGTCCGCGCGTGAGCGCCCACAGCGCCTCCAGCTCCGGGCGGTCCGCGGACGGCTCGCTCGCGGACAGCCATGCGCCGCCATCCGGGGGCGACAGGCGCGTGTCCAGGGCGGTGAAGAACTCCGCCAGCTCGCGGTGTCCCAGGGCCCACGCGGGCTGCCCCGGGTCCGTGGGCAGTAGCCACGCCAGGGTGTTCGCGTCAGCGGAGACGCTGGACGAAGCCCCCTGGGCCCCCACGTCCTCCACGTACACGACGCGTGAGGCCTCCACTCGCACGGAGGCCACCAGGTTGCGCGTGGTGACGAGCACCGGCACGCGGGCGCCTTCCGGCGCGTAGACGGACAGCCGCGCCAGATCCGCGGGGCCCAGCGCGATGGCCGCGCCACCCGCGGACAGCACGGCCCACAGCGCGGACAGCTTCTCCGGCGATGAGCGCAGGCACACCGCCACGGGCGTCCCCGCCGGCACACCCAGGGCCTTCAGGCGCGAGGCCAGGGCCTCCGCTCGGCCGCCCAGCTCCGCCCAGGTCCAGTGCGTGTCCCCACGCGAGACGGCGATGGCGTCCGCGTGACGCTCGCGACGCTCGGCGAGGAGGGCCGGCACGGAGGTGAAGCCCGCTGAGGTCCGAGGCGCGGGCCAGGCCTGGCGCTCGGCCTCCGTGGCCAGGGGCAGGTGGGAGACGGGCGTCTCCGGCCGGGCCAGCGCGGCGCCGAGCAGCACCTGGAAGTGCTCCACGAGCCGCGCCACGGTGGCCGCGTCGAACAGCTCCGTCGCGTACTCCAGGGCGCCGTGGACGCGGCCGTGGGACTCGGAGAGCACGAGCGTGAGGTCCGCCAGCGTGGCGCCCCACTGCACGGGCGTGCCCGGCACCTCCACCAGCGAGCCACGCAGGCCGGTGAGGTTCAGCGTCGTGGCGCCCGCGGCCGCACCCGTGTGGTAGACGAACACCGAGTCCGTCATCCGTCCGCGGCCGATGTCCTTGCCTGGGATGAGGGCTTCCACCAGGTACTCGAACGGAACGTCGGGACGCGTCTGCGCGTCGGCGACCTCTTCGCGCACCTGGGCCAGCAGCTCACGGAACGTGAGGCCGTCAGTGAAGCGCGTGCGGAACGCCGCCGAGTGCGCCACGTAGCCGATGAGCGGCAGCAGCTCCGGCCGCGTGCGGTTGGCGATGGGCGTGCCCACGACGACGTCCGTCTGGCCGCTGTAGCGGTGCAGCACCGTCTGCCACGCGGCCAGCACGGCCATGTAGCCGGTGAAGCCCTCGCGGCGCGTGAAGGCCGTGAGCTCGCGGGCGAGCGCGGGCGGGAAGTCCACCGTCATGCGCGCGGAGGTGAGCGGGCTGTCCGTGGGGCGCGGACGGTCCGTGGGCAGGTCCAGCCTGCGAGGCATGCCGGCCAGCCGCTGCCGCCAGCCCTGGTCCTGCTCCGGCAGGTGGTTGCCCGCGACGCTGTGGCGCTGCCACGCGCCGAAGTCCGCGTACTGG
>NZ_RAWL01000310.1:0-10587 GCF_003668885.1 Corallococcus sp. AB049A
CCCGCCGGCCTCCGAGCCGCGCGCCAACGCCCCCACCGTCCCGGAGAGGTCGCCCTCCATCGACGAGCGGCTGACGGCGGACGAGCACCGCGTGGAGGCGCTGGAGGAGCAGAACACGGAGACGAAGAACGACCTGTCCGCGCTCAAGAAGCTGCGCTTCTCCGGCTACATCCAGGGCCGCTACCAGTACCAGCAGGACCTGGATGACAGCGGCGCGGGCGGCTACAGCCGCTTCGGCGTCCGCCGGGGCCGCTTGAAGGCCACGTACACCACGGACTGGTCGCAGTTCATGCTGCAGATCGACGCGGTGCCCGCGGGCGTCACGCTGCGCGACGCGGAGGCCACCCTCTTCGTCCCCGGCACGAAGCAGCAGCTGTCCGTCACGCTGGGCCAGATGAAGTGGCCCTTCGGCTACGAAGGCCCCCAGTCCTCCAGCGACCGCGAGTTCCCCGAGCGCAGCCGCGTGGTGCGCAACCTGCTGCCCAGTGAGCGCGACCGTGGCGCCAAGCTGAACGGCCGCTACAAGTTCCTGCGGCTCGCCGTGGGCATCTTCGACGGCAACGGCACCGACAGCGGCACCACCCAGGACAACGACAAGGAGAAGGACCTCATCGCCCACCTGGGCTTCGACCTGAAGTGGATCGCCGGTGGCGTCTCCGGCTGGTACGGCCACGACCTGGGCCGGCTGCCCACGGACACCTTCCGCCACGCGTACGAGCGCACGCGCATTGGCGCGGACCTCCAGGCCTACTTCGACGTGCTGCCCCTGGGCGGCACCTCCATCAAGGGCGAGTTCATCGCGGGCCGCACCTACGGCGCCGCCAACAACGCCACGCACCTGGATGTGCCCGCGCACGGCTGGTACCTGCTGCTGGTCCAGAACATCGGCCTCAACGACGCGGTGGCCGTCCGCTACGACACCTTTGATCCGCGCAACGGCCAGACGGACGTTGCCGCCGGCGAGGTACCGGGCGCAGACAACGCGGTGGACACGGTGGGCTTCGTCGTCCAGCACCACTTCGGGGAGAACCTGAAGGTCTCCGCCACCTACGAAATCCCCATGACGCACGCCGTGGCCCAGGCATTGGACCCGCACGACAACCTGTTCACCCTGCAGATGCAGGCCCGTTTCTAGGAGGAGTCACCTCATGAAGAAGACCCTGCTTTCCAGCTTCGTCGCCTTCGGGCTCGCCGTCCTCCCGCTCACCGCCCAGGCGGGCACCGTGACGGTGAAGGGTTCGGACACCATGGTCATCCTCGCCCAGCGCTGGGCGGAGGCGTTCATGAAGAAGAACCCCGCCACCAAGATTCAGGTGACGGGCGGCGGCTCCGGCACGGGCCTGGCGGCGCTGCAGAACGGCACCACCGACATCGCCATGTCCAGCCGTGAGATCAAGGAGGCGGAGGAGGAGAAGCTCCGCGCCCGCTACAACACCCCGCCCACCGCGGTGTCCGTGGCCAGGGACGGCGTCACCTTCTACGTCAACGAGACCAACAAGCTGGACGCGCTCACGGTGGAGCAGCTCAAGGACATCTACCTGGGCGACACCACGTCCTGGAAGGCCGTGGGCGGCGCGGAGGCCCCCATCGTCCTGTACTCGCGTGAGAACTCCTCCGGCACCTACGTGTTCGTGAAGGACCACGTGCTGGGCGGGGAAGACTTCGCCGCCGCCGCGCAGACGCTCCCGGGCACGGCCGCCGTCGTCAACGCGGTCTCCAAGGAGAAGAACGGCATTGGCTACGGCGGCGCCGCGTACGCCAAGGGCATCAAGGAGCTGAAGGTGAAGAAGGGCAACGAGGCCTTCGCGCCCTCGGCGGAGAACGTGAAGAGCGGCAAGTACCCGCTGTCGCGCGACCTGTTCTTCTACCTGCGCAACAAGCCCTCCGGTGAGGCCAAGGCGTTCATCGACTTCGCGCTGTCCCCCGAGGGCCAGGCCATCGTCACCCAGGTCGGATACTTCCCTGTGAAGTAGTGGGCGTCACACGATTGTCACCCGGCGCGAGGGTCCCATGTTGGATAGACAGGCCGTCATGCAGGAGCAGGACCTCGCGCCCCCGGTGGCGCTGCCCACGCTGTCGCCCGCGGCCCGGCGGCGCCAGCTGAAGGAGAAGGCCATCGCCGCGCTGATTACTGCGGTGGCCTTCACCGGCATCGCCGCGCTGGTGCTCATCCTCGTCTTCGTGGCGAAGGAGGCGCTGACGCTGGTGACGGACGCGGCGGCGCGCGAGGAGGCCAGCTTCTCCAAGATGTTCCTTCCGCAGCTGGTGCGGAAGGGCAAGCCCCTGGCCTACGTGTGGCAGCCGGTGTCCGGCGTGCCCAAGGTCAGCATGATTCCGCTCTTCGTGGGCACGCTGAAGACGACGCTCGTGTCCATGGTGGTGGCCGTGCCCCTGGGCATCTTCGGCGCGCTGTTCGCCGCGGAGTTCGCCCCGCGCCGCCTGCGGGAGGTGCTCAAGCCCACCATCGAGCTGCTCGCCGGCATCCCTTCCGTGGTGCTGGGCTTCTTCGCGCTGATGGTGATGGCGACGTTCCTCCAGGAGACCTTCGGCTTCACCTCCCGGCTCAACGCCGTGGTGGCGGGCCTGGGCCTGGCGCTGGCCATCGTGCCGGTCATCTTCACGGTGACGGAGGACGCGCTCACCGCCGTGCCGCGCAGCTACCGCGAGGCGTCCCTGGCGCTGGGCGCCACGCCCTGGGAGACGGCGTGGAAGGTGGTGCTCCCGGCGGCGGCCCCCGGCATCCTCGCCGCGTGCGTGCTGGGCTTCGGGCGCGCCATCGGTGAGACGATGATCGTCCTCATGGCCTCCGGCAACGCGGCCATCGTGTCCTGGAACCTGGGAGACTCCGTCCGCTCGCTGTCCGCCACCATCGCCGCGGAGATGGGCGAGGTGGTGGTGGGCAGCCCCCACTACGCGCTGCTCTTCTTCATCGGCGTGGAGCTGTTCCTCTTCACCTTCGTGCTCAACCTGCTGGCGGGGGTGTGGACGAAGAAGGTCATCCAGCGGCTCAAGGGAGGTGCGGGGTGAAGCACACCACGCGCAAGGTCGTGGGCCTGTCGCTCGTGTCACTCACGGGGCTGGCCGCGTTCGTCATGGTGGCCATGCTGGCCCTCATCCTCCTGGACGTCGTCCGGGGCGGCTGGAGCCACCTGTCCTGGCAGTTCCTCTCCCAGGCGCCCACGGACGGCATGATGGGCGGCGGCATCTTCCCCGCCCTCTTCGGCACCGCGGCGCTCACCCTGCTCATGACCCTGGCGGTGATGCCGGTGGGCGTCCTCACAGCGGTCTACCTGCACGAGTACGCACCGCCCTCCAGCATCCTGGCCCGCGTGGTGCGCGTGGCGGTGGCGAACCTGGCGGGCGTGCCGTCCATCGTGTTCGGCCTCTTCGGCCTGGGCTTCTTCATCCTCTTCGTGGGCAAGGGCCTGGACCACGCGCTGGGCTATGAGGAGCTGCACTGGGCCCAGCCGGGCATCCTCTGGGCGTCCCTCACGCTGGCGGTGCTCACCCTGCCCGTGGTCATCGTGTCCACCGAGGAGGCCCTGCGCGCCGTGCCTCAGGAGCAGCGCACCGCGAGCCTCGCGCTGGGGGCCACCCAGTCGCAGACGCTGGCGCGGGTGGTGCTGCCGGGCGCGCTGCCGGGCATCCTCACGGGCGCGGTGCTGGCCATCTCCCGGGGCGCGGGCGAGGTGGCCCCCATCCTCTTCACCGGCGCGGCGTACTTCCTGCCGGACCTTCCCACGAGCCTGAACTCGCAGTTCATGCACCTGGGCTACCACACCTACGTGCTGGCCACGCAGTCGCCGGACGTGGAGGCCACCCGCCCGCTGCTCTACGCCACGGTGCTGGTGCTGCTGCTGCTCACCTTCGCCCTGAACCTGGTCGCGGTCCTCATCCGCACGCGCACGCGCCGCAAGGCCGCGGCCGGCCACTGACGTTCGCCCTCCTCCGCCCATGCCCCTCTCCTCCGCCACGCCTCGCAACAAGATGGAAGCCCGCGAGCTCACCCTGCGCTACGGCAGCAAGGTGGCCATCAAGCAGGTGAGCCTGGCCATCCCCGAGCACAAGGTGACGGCGCTCATCGGCCCGTCCGGCTGCGGCAAGTCCACCTTCCTGCGCTCGCTCAACCGGATGAACGACCTCATCCCCGGCGCGAGCCACGACGGGATGGTGTTCCTGGATGGCCGCAGCATCCACGACCGCGCCCTGGACGTGGTGGACCTGCGCCGGCGCGTGGGCATGGTGTTCCAGAAGTCCAACCCCTTCCCCAAGTCCATCTTCGAGAACGTCGCCTATGGCCTGCGCGTGGGCGGCCTCAAGGACAAGACGAAGCTGGCCGCGCGCGTGGAGAAGTCCCTGCGCGGCGCCGCGCTGTGGGACGAGGTGAAGGACCGGCTGGAGGAGAGCGCCCTGGGCCTGTCCGGCGGCCAGCAGCAGCGTCTGTGCATCGCGCGGGCGCTGGCGGTGGAGCCGGAGGTGCTGCTCATGGACGAGCCCGCGTCCGCGCTGGATCCCATCGCCACGGCGAAGATTGAAGAGCTCATCCACGAGCTCAAGGCCACGTACACCATCGCCATCGTGACCCACAACATGCAGCAGGCCGCGCGGGTGAGTGACCGGACGGCTTTCTTCTACATGGGCGAATTGGTGGAGTGCGGTGCCACGGAGCAGATCTTCACCAACCCCCACGAGAAGCGCACCGAGGACTACGTCACCGGGAAGTTCGGCTGAACACCCGCGCGACGGAACAGGACGACATGGCGGCCACGCACACCGACAAGGCATTCGAGCAGGACCTGCGCAACCTGCGCGAGAAGCTCCTGGCCATGGGGGCCAAGGTGGAGACCCTCATCGCCCAGAGCACCAAGGCCCTCACCGACCGCGACTCGTCGCTGGCGGAGCAGGTGGTGGGCGCGGACCGCGAGGTGAACCGGCTGGAGGTCGACATCGACGACCTGTGCCGCCGCATCCTCGCGCTGCGCCAGCCGGCCGCGTCCGACCTGCGCCTCATCACCACGGCGCTGAAGATCGTCACCGACCTGGAGCGCATCGGGGACCTGGCGGTGAACATCGCCGAGCGCGCCATGGACCTGAACCAGGTGCCGCCGCTGGCACCTTATTACGTTGATACGCCGAAGCTGGCGGAGCTGGCGCAGCAGCAGGTGAAGAAGGCGCTGGACGCGTTCGTGTCCGGGGACGCGGCCAAGGCGGAGGACGTCCTCAAGGGGGACGACCTGCTGGATGCCCTCTTCCTGAAGATCTTCAACGAGCTGCTGGCGTACATGATGGAGGACTCGCGCAACATCCGCCGGGCCACGGCGTTGATGTTCATCGCGAAGCACCTGGAGCGCATTGGCGACCACGCGCTCAACGTGGCGGAGATGGTCATCTACATGGTGCGCGGCAAGGACGTGCGCCACCCGCGCAGCCGCGACCTGGAGTAACGGCTTCACCGGCGTGTCACGGCGAGTTGGCCGTCCCGCCGCCCCGCCGCCCCGGTCCCGCCTTGTGAGGCGTCTAGGGTGGCGACATGCTCATCGCCTCCAGCCTCCTCCTGGCCGCGTCCGCAGTGGGCCTCCTGGCCCTCCTCCTCGGGACGGCTACCTGGAGGAGATCGTGGCGGCCTTCGAGGACCCCTCGGTGGGCTGCGTGACGCACCCGGTGGCGGGCCTTGGCGAGAAGACCTTCGGTTCGCTCCTGGACAACCTGCACCTGTCCTCCAGCGCGGCGGCGGGGATGATCGCGGCGAAGCACGTGGCGGACCGCGACATCGTGGTGGGCAAGTCCATGGCGCTGCGCCGCGAGGACGTGGAGGCGCTGGGCGGCTTCTTCTCCGTGAAGGACGTGCTGGCGGAGGACTACGTCATTGGCCAGTGGGTGACGCGCAAGCTGGGCAAGCGCGTGGTGCTGGCGCACACCCCGTCTTCAACGTGTCGTTGCGCAAGAGCGTGGACGCCTTCTTCCAGCGCTACCTGCGCTGGAGCGTCATTCACCGCACAGCGGTATCGCCCTCCACGTACGTGGCGCAGGCGCTCCTCAACCCGGTTCCACTCGCGGCGCTGGGCGCGCTGATCCACCCGTCCGCGCTCACCGGCCTGGCCGCGCTGGCGGTGGCGCTGGGCAAGGTCTGGGTGGACGTGGCGGTGTTCCGCGCGCTGCGGCCGCGGCCGGTGACGTGGCGCGCCGCGCCCGCGGTGCTGGTGAGTGGATCCCCAGCAACGGGGTGGGGTGAACGACGCTGGCCCAACTTTTGACGAACCTTCGTACAGCAACCCTCGCCGCTCGAAGAACCGATGCCTATCTCCTTCAGCATGCCCTCCCTGAAGCTGGCGCATCTTTCGGATCTTCACCTTGACATGAGCCGCGAGAGCGACGCGTCCGCGTCCTCATTGGTGAAGGCCCTGACGGCGCAGGAAGTGGATCACGTGGTGGTGACGGGTGACCTCACGCACCGCGGCGCCCACGCCGAGTTCCAGCGCTTCCGTGAACACTTCGCGCCCTGGCTGGAGACCGGCCGCCTCACCTTCATCCCCGGCAACCATGACCGGCCCGGCGAGGATGTCGGCAGCGGGTTCATGGAGGGACGCAAGGTCCACACGGTGGAGACGGCGGGACTCTTCCTGGTCTGCGTGGACTCCACCGGTGAGCACAACCGCAACTATTTCCACAGCCACGGCGAACTGACGGAAGGCGTCGTGGACGAAGTGGACCGCGCGCTGGAAGGCGCACCGAAGGAAGCGCTGGTCGCGGTGCTGCTGCACCACCACGTGATGCCGCTGCCCCTGGAGAGCTTCCCGGAGTGGATCGCCACGAAGTGCGGACTGCCCCACGCGTCGGAGCTGGCGTTGGGAAGCCGACTGCTGGAGCGCGTGGGTGGCCGGGCGGACCTGGTGCTGCACGGCCACCGGCACATCCCCAGCGAGGCGGACCTGGGCACCCCGGGTGAGCGCGCCCTGCGCGTCTACAACTCCGGCAGCAGCACGGACCTGGGGCGCTTCCGCGTCTTCAACCACATGGCTGGCCGGCTGGTGGGCGAGCCTGCGTGGTGCCAGGCCTCACAGGCAGTGAAACCCCGGACGGCGGTCCACAACGTCAGGCCCGCACTCCAGTACCTCGTGGGCCAGCTGGGCATGGCGCTGTTCTAGGGCCTGCACGCCCGCTTGCCGGACGTCGTCGCGACGCACAGATGTCGCGAATGCCGCCGGGTCCCCGGAAGGTTCTCCCCAGGTCAGGAGGATGCTTGGGGCGACTCGCGGTGGATGACGGAGCGCGGAAGGTCCTGGTCGTGGATGACGACGCGGACTGGCGGGAATTCCTCCGGGTGAGCCTGGAGGACCTCGGCTATGAAACCACCGAGGCGGCGGACGGCCAGGAGGCGCTCGACTCGCTCAAGCGGGGCGAGCGCTACAAGGTCATGCTGCTGGACCTGAACATGCCGGGGATGAGCGGCCTGGAGGTGGTGGAGAAGCTGCCGCGCACGGCCACCAACCCGCGCATCGTCTTCCTCACCTCCGCGGCGGCCCAGGACGTGGGCAGCGCGCTCATGTCGGGTCCCCACTACTACCTGCCCAAGGGAGCGAGCCGCGACCAATTGTCGCTCCTCCTGCAGTCGCTGGGGGTGTAGGACGGGGGGGGTCCCCCGCCGACCTTCGCGGTGGGGGTGGATCCAGCCAGGAGGTCCGCCATCGTCACGGAGCTCATCATCATCCTGTTGCTGGTGCTGGCCAATGGCGTCTTCGCGGGCGCCGAGCTGGGCCTGCTGTCCGTGCGCAAGACGCGGCTGAAGGAGCTGCTGGAACAGGGCAGCAAGTCCGCGAAGGCCGTGTCCGCGCTGCGGGATGATCCGGAGCGGCTGCTGGCCACGGTGCAGATTGGCATCACGGTGATTGGCTCCACTGCGGCGGCCTTCGGCGGCGCGAGCATCGCGCAGCGGCTGGCCGGGGTGCTCTCCGGCCTGGGCGTGCCGGAGGCCACGGCGAGCCAGGTGGCGTTCGCGCTGGTGGTCGCGCTGGTGTCGTACCTGTCGCTGGTGCTGGGGGAGCTGGTCCCCAAGTCCCTGGCGCTGCGCTTCTCCGAACAGTACGCGCTGACCCTGGGCCGTCCGCTCAAGGCGCTGTCCTGGGTGATGCGGCCCCTGGTGTGGTTCCTCACCGCGAGCTCCAACGTGGTGCTGAAGCTCTTCGGGGACAAGACGAACTTCTCCGAGTCGCGCCTGTCTCCGGACGAACTCCTGCAGCTGGTGGAGGAGGCGTCGAAGCAGGGCACGTTGGATCCGCGCGCCGGGGAGATTGCCTCGCGGGCCTTCGAGCTGGGCGACTTGACGCTGGGCGAGGTGATGGTGACGCGCGAGCACATCGTCGCGCTGCGCCGGCACGCGAGCACCGACGAGATGCGTCAGGTGCTGCTGGAGCACGGGCACTCGCGGATGCCGGTGTACGAGGGCACGCTCGACAACGTCGTGGGCTACATCGTGGCCAAGGACCTGCTGGGCGTGGCCTGGGAGGGGCACCTCATCGTCCTGGAGGACGTGCTGCGCCCGCCGCTGTTCCTGGTGGAGTCCATGCGCGCCATCGCCGCGATGAAGGAGCTGCAGCGCCGGCGGATGCAGCTGGCCGTGGTGGTGGACGAGCACGGCGGCGTGGTGGGCCTGGTGACGGTGGAGGACCTGGTGGAGGAGCTGGTGGGGGACATCCTCAGCGAGTCCGAGACGCCCGAGGAGCTGGTGCGCCGCGAGGGTCCCACCATCGCGGTGGTGCAGGGCGAGGCGAGCCTGCGTGAGGTGAACCGCGCGCTGGGGTTGGAGCTGGAGGAGAGCGAGGACTACTCCACCGTCGCGGGCCTGTGCATCGCGCTGGCCGGGGGCGCCATCCCGGAGAAGGGCGCGAGGGTGTCCCTGCCGGACGGCACGGTGCTGGAGGTGGTGGAGGCATCACCGCGCCGCGTGCGCGAGGTGCGCGTCCACCTGCCGCCGCCGCCCGCGCAGCCGGAGGCGTGACGCCGGTCCCACCCCTTCGTGCGAATCCGGACGCTGCCCCGGGGGGCCGTTGGTGATTCCGCACCGGGCACCTATATGCCCGGAAGGGACGCACTGGCCCTGGGGAGGCACGCACAAGCGGATGCAGTCCTCGGCCCCACGCATCGCGTTCGCCATCGAGACGACGCTCGGCAACGCCGTGTTCCTGGACAACCTGAAGCGGGCGCTGGGGCGCCGCACCGACATCACGCCGGTGTGGCTGCCCATCGCCGAGCACGCGGATGACGTCTGGGAGCAGCTGCCGCTGGTGCGCTCGAAGCTGTCGGTGCGCGGGGGCTTGAGGGCGCGCAGCGCGCTGAACCAGGCCTTCGCCCTGGAGCCGGTGAGCGCCGCGGTGGTGCACACGCAGCGGCTGGCGCACCTGTCGCACGACTTCATGCGCCGGGTCCCGAGCGTCATCTCCACGGACGCGACGCCCAGCGGGCTGGAGGAATACCTGCGCTATTACGGCCTGCGCACGCAGCACGCGGGCTGGATGGGCCGGGCGAAGCACGCGCTGCACCGGCGCACGTACACGCTCGCGAAGGGGATGCTGTCCTTCTCACGCTTCACCAAGCGCTCCCTGGTGGAGGAGTACGGCGTGCCCGACACGCGCGTGCACGTCGTCTGGCCCAGCGTGGACACGACGCTGTGGCGGCCCGCGCCGGAGAAGAAGCCCCGGGACGGCGTGGTGCGGCTGCTCTTCGTGGGCAGCGACCTGGGACGCAAGGGCGGCCAGCTGCTGCTGCGCTGGGCGTGGGAGACGCGGCGGCGGAACTGGCGGCTGGACGTGGTGACGTCCACGCCCTTCAAGCCGCCGCCGGGTGTGCGCATCCACGTGGGCCTGCAACCCAACTCGCCGGAGCTGATTGGCCTGGCGCAGGCGGCGGACCTCTTCGTGCTGCCGACGCTGGCGGACATGTCGTCCTGGGCCATCGCGGAGGCGAAGGCCGCGGGTCTGGCGGTGGTGACCACGCCCGCGGGCGGCGTGGGCGAGTTGGTGCGCGACGGCGTGGACGGGCGCATCGTGCCAGCGGGTGACTACACGGCGCTGGCGCACACGCTGGACGCGCTGGTGCGGCGCCCGGAGACACTCGCGGCCATGGGGAGCGAGTCCCGACGCATGGCCGAGGAGCACCTGGACATGGACAGCACGTGCTCGCGGATGCTCGCATTCATCCGCCAGGTGACGGGCGTCTGAGCGGTCCATGCGCACGCGTCATCCCGCCCTCGGAGCTGGGAAGGCGCCAAAAGCAAAGGCCCGGAACCCCTGGGATTTCCCCCAGTGATTCCGGGCCCTTACATCTGCGCGCGATGCAGGATTCGAACCTGCGGCCTTTGGCTCCGGAGGCCAACGCTCTATCCAGCTGAGCTAATCGCGCAGAACCGCTTTCCGGTGCCGGAGGAGTAACCGAAGTCCATAGACGACGCAAGCACGCAATCCTGACCTGCCGCCTCTGTGTGATGGACTAGACCTGGGGGCATGAACCGCGCTCCCCTGCTCTCCGCCTGCCTCCTCGCCGCCTGCCTGGCTTGCACGGAGTCACCCCGGACGCCCGCGGCGTCCCCTGCCC
>NZ_RAWL01000311.1:0-10551 GCF_003668885.1 Corallococcus sp. AB049A
GGCCTTCCCCGTGGGCGACCCGGTGCAGGGCTACATGGCCGCGGACATCACGCTCGCGGGACTGCGGCAGATGCTGGCCCAGGAGCGCGTGGGCAGCACCGGCTTCGCGTACCTGGCGGACCGGCACGGACGCTTGATTACGGGCGGCGGCGGCCTGGGCGCGGTGGGCGACGACGTGTCGAAGCGGCTGCCCCTGGCGCACCTGCTCAAGCAGCGCGAGGGCACGCCCGACACGGAGCTGTTCCACGTGGGCAACTTCGGCGAGGGGCGCGAGGCGGTGGTGTCCGCGTACTCGGTGCTGCCGGAGGCGGGCTGGGCCATCGTGTCCGAGCAACCGGTGGAGAACGCCTACCGCCAGGTGGAGTCGATGGAGCGGCGCATCCTGCTGGGCCTGGGCGGCGCCATCCTGGTGGCGCTGGTGCTGGCGGCCATCTTCTCCCGGAACCTCACGCAGCCCTTGAAGACGTTCATCGCCACGTCGCTGGAGCTCGCTCGCGGCAAGTTCGGCGTGGAGGTGCACCTGAAGCAGAAGAACGAGCTGGGAGAGCTGGCCCAGACGTTCAACTACATGAGCAAGCAGCTCATGGCGTACGACATGGAGACGCGCGGCCTCTACGAGAGCCTGGAGAAGGGCTACCTGGAGACCATCGTCGCGCTGGCCAACTCCATCGACTCCAAGGACGCGTACACGCGCGGCCACAGCCAGCGGGTGGGCGACGTGGCGGTGGAGATTGGCAAGGAGCTGAAGCTCACCGAGCGCGAGCTGCGCCAGCTGCAGTACGGCGGCATCCTCCACGACATCGGGAAGATTGGCATCCCGGAGAACATCCTCTGCAAGCAGTCCCGGCTCACCGACCAGGAGATGTCCCTGATGCGCGAGCACCCCGCCATTGGCGACGCCATCATCGGGCCGGTGACGTTCCTGGGGTCGGTGCGCGCGTGCGTGCGCCACCACCACGAGCGCTGGGACGGCACGGGCTACCCGGACAAGCTGAAGGGCGAGGCCATCCCGATGCTCGCGCGCATCGTGGCGTGCGCGGACACCTTCGATGCGTGCACCTCCACGCGCCCGTACCAGAAGGCCATGCCGCTGGAGAAGGCGATGGAGATTTTGGACAACCTGAGCGGCGCGCAGCTGGACCCCAAGGTGGTGCAGGCCCTGCGCGCGGTGCTGGCCCAGCGGGGCGTGCGGCTGGAAGGCCACCGGCAGCCCGTCAAGCTGGCTTCCTGAAGCCCTGGCTCCCCGGGCCGTTTCGCTTTCCAAGGCAGGTCGCCCTCCCCGCCGGAAGGATGGTAGGGAGGGGCTGCTGCTAAAGCCTTGGAAGGTGGATTCGGTGAGCAATTTCTGGGATCGCATCAAGCCCGCGCCCAAGCCCGTCAGCGCGACGGATGCGAAGCTGTCCGCGGACGGCGAGTCGCTGACGCTGACGTGGGACGACGGCGTGACGACGTCCGCCACGGCGCAGGTGCTGCGCCAGCAGTGCCCGTGCGCCGCGTGCGTGGACGAGTGGACGGCGAAGCGCACGCTGGACCCCTCGCAGGTGCCCGCGAACCTGCGCGTGCTGCAGATGCAGCCGGTGGGCAACTACGCGCTCGCGTTCGTCTTCAGCGACCAGCACACCACGGGCATCTACCCGTGGAAGCACCTGCGCGAAATCACCCAGTCGCAGGGGTGAGCGCTTCCCCGCCGCGCCTTTTCCGGAGGTCCCTGTGACGTCGCGCTATCGGCTGCTGCAACCGCTGGCCACGGGTGGCATGGCGGAGCTGTTCCTGGGAGTGGCGAAGGGCGCGGAGGGCTTCGAGCGCACCGTGGCCATCAAGCGCGTGCTGCCGCACCTGGCGCGCGAGCCGGACATCTCGCGGATGTTCGTCTCCGAGGCGCGGCTGGCCATGCTGCTGCAGCACCAGAACATCGTCACCGTGCATGACGTGGGGGAGAGCGCGGAAGGGCTCTTCCTGGTGATGGAGCTGGTGGACGGCTGGGACCTGGGCGCGCTGATGCGCGCGGTGACGCGCCAGGGGCTGCGGATTCCTCCGCACCTGGCGGTGTTCATCGTGAGCCAGGCACAGGCGGGATTGCAGCACGCGTACCGGCGCCAGCACGACGGCCAGTCCGTGGTGACGGCGCACCGGGACGTGTCCCCGTCCAACCTGCTGGTGTCGCGCGAGGGCGAGGTGAAGGTCACCGACTTCGGCATCGCGCGGCTGGCGGGCCTGTCGCGCACGGAGCCCGGGGCCTTCAAGGGCAAGGTGCCGTACGCGGCGCCAGAGGTCATCCGGGGCGAGCCGGCCACGGCGCTGAGCGACCAGTTCTCGCTGGGCATCATCCTGGCGGAGCTGCTCGCGGGGCAGCACCCCTTCGGGTCGTCCGCGGCGGAGCCGATGGCGGTGGCGTACTCCATCCTCAACCGCGCGCCCGCGTCGCTGCCAGGCGTGCCGGCGTCGCTGGCCACGCTGGTGCTGCGCATGCTGTCGCGCGAGCCGGAGGGCCGCTTCCCGGAGCCGGAGGACGTGTCGGAGGCGCTCGCGCGCTGGCTCGCGCAGACGGGAGAGCCCGCGTCGTCGCACGCGCTGGCCACGTTCCTGCGCGGCGTGCGGCTGCCCATGTCCGTGGGTGAGGTGGCCCGGGCCGCGATGGCGGAGGACCCCGCTTCGACGTCCGCGTCGTTCGTGATGTCCGCCGTGCCACGCGAGGGCGTGGACACGGGGCGCATTCCCTCCGCGTCCGGCGCGGCCTCCGCCACGGTGGCGTATGGCGCGGCTTCGGGCGGCGCGCTTGGAGCGCCCGCCGGGTGGAAGCCTCCTCCGGCGGCCGTCCCCATGGGCGCGGAGGAAGAGGAGCCGTGGAGCCCGCCGACCGGAGGCGTCTCGCTGTCCGCGTCCGGCGCCGTGGTCCACACCTGCGCCCTCTGCGGGTCGGCGCTGGAGTCACCGGAATCGCCCTGTGAGTCCTGCACGCGCGGGCCCTCCTCGGACCCAAGCGCCGCGAGCGCGGCACCCCGGGCAACGGGTGCCGCCTCCTCGCGGCCTCCGGCGAATGCGCCCACGTCCGCTGCGCCTCGGACTCCAGCGAACATGCCCCCGGCTCGCGGGCCAGCGAACACCGCGGCCTCGCGCGCGCGGACGAACGCGCCCTCCCCCGCCCCGGCGGATGCGCCCGCGCAGGCCATCTCCGACGTCGAAGAGGCGGAGCGGATGAACCGGCCCAGCATCCGCCAGGCGGCCCAGGGCGACCTGGAACTGGAGGCGCGCGCGCCCCGGACGGAAGACACCCCGCATTGGGAGTTCGAGCCCGTGGCCCCCGCCCGTCCCAAGCGGCACTGGGGGTTGGCGGTGGCGCTGCTCGGCATCGCGGCGGTGCTCGCGGGGGGCGTGCTGTTCGCGTGGCCCCGCTACGAGCTTCAGGTAAAGCGCGCGCTCGGGTTTCCGACGCCGCTCCTGTCCATCCACAGCGAGCCCTCCGGCGCCACCGTCCTGGTGGACGGCGTGGAGGTGGGCGTGACGCCCATCGCGATGGACAACCTCTACCCCTCGCGCTCCATCACCGTGCAGCTCAAGCTCAAGGGCTACCGCCCCTGGTCGGGCACGTTCATGGGCGGCCGGAAGGCGGACGTGGAGGCGGAGCTCAAGCGCTGACGCGCCGCCTCAAGTCCGGCCTACTTCACCAGCCGCAGGTGGCCACGGCGCGGCGGCTGCGGCTCCTCCGGCGGGCCCCCTTCGGGAGGAGGCGGCGGAGCGGCTTCCGGACGCGACTCCGGCTCTTCGCTCCGGTCCACCTGCACCTCACGCAGGAACGCGCGGGGCCTTTCGGCGGCCACGGGCACCGGCGCGGGCGGCGGCGGACGCGCGACGGAGGCGGACGCGACGGGGGGCTGCTGGAGCAGCTCCGGCGGCATCTCCTCCGGGTACATCCAGAACTCCTTCGTCACGTGGCTGGCGATGGCGAACAGCGCCGACCAGGGCACCGCCACCGTGAAGCGCGAACCGGAGAAGCTCAGCGTGCAGCGCACGCCCCACTCGCCCACCGTGAGGTCGGGGGGCTCGAAACGGTAGGAGAGGTTGAGGCGCAGGTGCGCTTCGCCTCGGAGGCTGGCGGGGACGAGCACGCCGGGGCGGCGCGCGTCCAGGTGGATCATCACCATGCCCTGGTCGAGCGCGGCCAGCAGCCGCTCCTTCTTGTCGGAAACCTTCTTGTCCATTCCAGCCTGTCCAGCGGGGGAATTGCGGGAGCGCCCTCAACGGCGGCGCACTTCCCGGTCCATCTCCCGCTTCGTCTCCCGTTCCTTGATGTCGTGGCGGCGATCTTCGTGCGTCTTGCCGCGGCACAGGCCCAGCTCCACCTTGGCCCGCCCCTTCCTGAAGTACAGCACGAGCGGGATGATGGAGTAACCGCGCTCGCGCACCTTCGCCGTCCACCGGTCGATCTCCGCCCGGTGCATCAGCAGCTTCCGGCCCCGGGTGGGAAGATGGTCGAAGACGCTGGCCGCCTTGTAGGAGCCGATGTGGGCGTTGAGCAGGAACAGCTCCGTGCCCTTCTGGAGCGCGTAGGCGTCCGACAGGTTGGCCGTTCCTTCACGCAACGACTTCACCTCGCTCCCCGTGAGCTCCAGCCCGGCCTCTATCTTCTCATCCACCGTGTAGTCGAAGCGCGCACGCCGGTTCTCGGCAATGAGCTTCACCCCCGGCTCCGCACCCACACCCTTCGACTTTCCAGCGGCCATAACGTGTCCCGGGTCTCCTAACCGGCCAGCGGCATGTTGTCGATGAGCCGCGTGGTGCCAGAGAAGGCCGCCACCAGCATTCGCGCCGTCTGCCCGGGCGCCACCGTGTCCAGGGGGGAGAGCGTCCCGGCGTCCCGAACCTCCACGTAGTCCTCGCGAAGGCCCACCGCCTGCAATTCACGGCGGGCGGCCTCCACCAGCGCTCGCGTGTCCCGGGTGCCGGAGGCAAGCAGGGCCTGGGCCGCCCGGATGCCCTTGGAGAGGGCGAGCGCCCGCTGGCGTTCATCCGCGGACAGATAGGCGTTGCGGCTGCTCATCGCCAGCCCGTCCGCCTCGCGGATGGTGGGCATGCCCACGATGTCCGCGCCCAGGTGCAGGTCGCGGTTGAGCGCCTTGATGACCTGGAGCTGCTGGTAGTCCTTCTCACCGAAGAGCGCCACGGCGGGCCGGAACAGCGCCAACAGCTGCGTGACGATGGTGGCGACGCCCCGGAAGTGGCCGGGACGCCGCTCGCCGCACAGCCCCTGGCTGACCTCCGTCACCTCCACGTAGGTCTGGTAGCCCGGGGGGTACATCGCCGCGGGCTCGGGCGCGAACACGGCGGACACGCCCGCGCTCGCGCATTTGGCCAGGTCCCCCTCGAAGTCGCGCGGGTAGCGCGCCAGGTCCTCGCGGGGGCCGAACTGCGTGGGGTTCACGAAGAGGGAGGCCGCCACCACGTCCGCGCGCCGGCCGCCCTCCCTCATGAGCGAGACGTGACCCTCATGGAGGAAGCCCATGGTGGGCACGAGCGCCAGAGTCTTTCCCTCCTTCTGGAGGGACGCGACCCAGGCCTTCACTTCGGCGACGGTGCGCAGGACGTGGGGCGCCATGGCTAGACCGGGGCTCCGTAGATGCCGCCGACCTTCTCCGCGGGCTCGCCAGCGCCTTCCGCGTCGGGGGCCACCGGCGTGGGCGTCACCAGCCGGATGCCCTTGGTGGCCTTGAAGCTGTGCTCCTCATCCGGGAAGGTGCCCGCGCGCACCTCGGAGAAGTACGTGTTCGCGGCCTCGGTGATGTTCCCGTGGAGGTTGGCGAAGCGCTTGACGAACTTCGGCTTGAAGTCCGGGTTCATGCCCAACAGGTCGTAGCAGACCAGCACCTGGCCATCGCAGTGCTTGCCCGCGCCGATGCCGATGGTGGGAATCTTCAGGCTCTGGGTGATGGTGCGCGCCAGCTCCAGCGGCACGCCCTCCAGCACCAGCGAATAGGCGCCGGCGGCCTCCAGCGCGAGCGCGTCATCCAGCATGCGGCGCGCGGCGTCCTCGTCGCGGCCCTGCACCACGTAGCCGCCCATCTTGTGGACGGACTGCGGCGTGAGGCCCAGGTGGCCCATGACGGGGATGCTGGCGCGGACGATGGCGCGCACGGTGTCGGCGAACTCGGCGCCGCCCTCCAGCTTCACGCTGCCCACGTTGCCTTCGGCGACGAGCCGCCCGGCGTTGCGCACCGCCTCCTGCGGCGACACCTGGTAGCTCATGAACGGCATGTCCCCCACCACGTGCGCCCGCTTCGCGCCGCGGCTCACCGCCGTGCAGTGGTAGATCATCTGGTCCAGGGTGACGGGCAGCGTGGACTCCTGGCCCTGGACGACCATGCCCAGCGAGTCACCGACCAGCAGCACGTCCGCGCCGCCCTCGTCGAGGATGCGCGCGAACGTCGCGTCGTACGCGGTGACCATGCAGATCTTCTGACCGGACTGCTTCAGGCGCTTCAGCGTGTGGATGGTGACCTTGTCCTTCACGGTTCACCTCCTGGGTGTGAGACGGGTGGGACGGCCGCGTGGAACGTCAGGCCCCTCGCCGTCCCAGGGGGGATCGCCGGAGGCCAGGGTTCCACGCGGATGCACTCTAACGCCCTCGGGGGCCGCGTGGGGGGATCACCGCACCCCGGCAGCCAGGCAGCCGGGCGGCGGCCGTCAACCCCGGCGGGACCGGGGGGTGTAGTGCTGCACGCCGGACTTCGCGTTCGCGATGACCTTGAGCAGATCCTCGCGGTCCTCCTCGTTGTGCACGAAGTCGATGTCCGACGTGTTCACCACGAGCAGCGGCGTGTCCGTGTAGTGCGCGAAGAAGTCGTTGTACGCGTGCGTGAGCGACTCCAGGTAGCCCGCGTCGAACTTGCGCTCGAACTCGCGGCCGCGCTTCTTGATGCGATGCAGCAGCACGTCCAGCTGGGCCTGGAGGTAGATGACCAGGTCGGGCTGCGGGACGCGGGGCCCCAGGGCCTCGAAGACGCGGTCGTAGAGGGCCAGCTCGTCCGAGGCCAGCGTGAGGTTGGCGAAGATGCGGTCCTTCGCGAACAGGTAGTCGCTCACGGTGACGGCGCGGAACAGGTCCTGCTGGAAGAGCTCCTGCTGCTGGCGGAAGCGCGACAGCAGGAAGAAGACCTGCGTCTGGAACGCGAACTTCTGCCGGTCCGCATAGAAGCTGGAGAGGAACGGATTCTCCTCCACCACCTCCAGGATGCGGCGGCTGCCCAGCCGCTCCGTGAGGAGGTTGGTGAGGCTCGTCTTGCCCACGCCGATGGGGCCTTCGACGACGATGTAGCGGTGGTCCATCGGCCCGAGGCCTCCGCCCCCGGAAAAGCCACGCATGAGACAGATGCGCGCGCGGGGGGCGGATAACACAACCATGCCCCCATGCATCCGGCAATTTTCGGCGGGCCACCCCACCCTTGCGCCCTCACGGGTCATCCCCTACGGTGCCCGCGAACACGCACGGCGGGAGCGACGGGCCACAGATGCGCGGCAGGCAGCGGGTGAAGACGGTGGTGGACCTGGTGGAAACGACGCAGGCGGCGCCCGCCGCCCGTCCGGCCACGGCCCCTCCCGCACCTCCGGTGGACGTGGATCCACTCTATGGCGTGGCCCTCCTGAAGACGGCCTTCGAATTGAAGCGCCGGCCGGAGGGCTCCGTGGACGAGGTCCTCAGCGCCGTGCTCGCGCGCCTGCGCATCAACGAGGACGAGTTCCGCGCCTACCTCGCCCAGCAGGGTGGGCTCCTGGCCGCGCTGGGCCAGAAGCGCTGAGCGTCCCTACGCCTCTTCCGGGGGCGGCGGCGCCATGGCGGTGACGGGGCCCAGGGCGCGCTCGATGGCGGCGAACTCCTCCGGGGCGAGCGTCTCCGCGCGGCGGCCCGGGTCGATGCCCGCCCTCTGGAGCGCGGCCAACAGCGCCTCCGGCGTTGCCAGGCCCTTGTCTGACTTGAGCGAGTTGATCAGCGTCTTGCGGCGCTGCGCGAAGCCGGCCTTCACCAGCCGGGTGAAGCGGGCCTCGTCCACCAGCGGCGCGCGGGGCTTCTTGAGCCGCGTGAGGCGCAGCACGGCGGAGTCCACCTTCGGGGGCGGATGGAAGCGCCACGCCTCCAGCGTGAGCACGTCCTCCAGGTCGAAGTGCAGGCCCAAGAGCACCGTGAGCAGGCCGTAGTCGCGGTTGCCGGGCTCCGCGGCCAGCCGCACCACCACTTCCTTCTGCAGCGTGAAGACGGCGCGCGAGATGTGGGCGCGCTGCGCGAGCACCTGGAAGAGGATGGGGCTGGTGAGGTGGTACGGCAGGTTGCCCACGAGCGCGATTTCGTCCGCGCCGGCCACCTGGGCGAAGTCCACCGTGGCGGCGTTGCCGGGCACCACGCGCACGCCGGGGATGGCCTCCTTCTCCAGCACGGCCACCATGTCGCGGTCGCGCTCCACGGCGGTGACGCGCGCGCCGGTGGCGGCGAGGAAGCGCGTGAGGTGGCCCAGGCCCGGGCCCAGCTCCACCACGGGTTCGCCCTCGCGCGGCGCGAGCGCGTCCGCGATCTCCTGGAGTGCGTCCGGGTCTCCGAGGAAGTTCTGTCCCCAGCTGTGCTTGGCCCGCAGGCCGTGGCGCTTGAGGATGTCGCGCGGAGAATCCACTTTGAGGCCCCTACTCCATGCGCCAGGCGGGGTCGGCCGCGAGGCGGAAATCACCGCGCAAGCCGCGGCGCCACGCTTCATACCCCGCGACGGCGATCATCGCGCCATTGTCCGTGCACAACCGCACCGGCGGCAGGAACATGCGCAGCCCCCGCTCCTCCGCGCGCTGCTTGCACAGGGCCCTGAGCCGCGAGTTCGCCGCCACGCCGCCGCACAGCACCAGCTGGTCATGGCCCAGCTTCTTCGCCGCGGCGACCAGCTTCTTGGACAGCACGTCCGCCACCGCCTCCTGGAACGACGCGCACAAATCGTGGAGGGCCTGCCCTTGCGGCACGCCGTGCTTCTGGACGTGGTGGAGCACGGACGTCTTCAGGCCGGAGAAGGACACGTCCAGGTTGTCGCCCGGCAGCGCGCGCGGGAAGCGGATGGCCTCCGGGTCGCCCTTCTGGGCCAGCTCATCAATGGGCTGTCCGCCGGGGTACGGAAGGCCCAGGATGCGCGCCGTCTTGTCGTAGGCCTCGCCCGCGGCGTCGTCGCGCGTGCGGCCCACGAGCCGGTAGTTCCCGTAGTCGCGCACCTCGTAGAGGCTGGTGTGCCCGCCGGAGACGACGAGGCCCAGGAACGGCGGCGCGGGCGCGTCCTCCAGCAGGCGGATGGCCAGCAGGTGCCCTTCCAGGTGGTTGGCGCCCACGAAGGGCTTTCCAGTGGCGAGGCTCAAGCCCTTGGCCACCTGGAGCCCCACGAGCAGCGCGCCGATGAGGCCGGGGCCGGACGTGACGGCGATGAGGTCCACGTCGTCCAGCGTCTTGTCCGCGCGCGTGAGGGCCTCGTGGACGACGGGCATCACCTGGACGATGTGGTTGCGGCTGGCCAGCTCCGGCACGACGCCGCCCCAGCGGCGGTGGATGTCCACCTGCGTGGAGACGACGTCCGACAGGACGCGCCGCCCGTCCTCCACGACGGCAGCGGCGGTTTCATCGCACGAGGTTTCAAGTCCCAGGACGAGCACGGCGACTCCGACAACAAGGGCGGGCAGGAGGCGGACGGGCCGCCTCCCCTGCTCATTTCATCCCGTTGAGCAGGGCGCGCACCTCTTCGGCCGACTTACCCGTCGGTTCGAGGAACAGATACTTCTTGTAGGCCTCGGCTGCTCGGGTTTGATCGCCGGAGAACTGCAGGGAGCTGCCCAGCCAGAACCAGGCCTTCGCGTTCTTGGGCTCCGCCTTGACGACGTCCTGGAGCAGCCGGGCCGCTTCGCGGTAGCCGGCCTCGCTGGTGCTGCTGTTGTTGGCCAGGGAGATGCCCAGGCCCGTCTTCGCCTCGATGGAGTCGCCGTCGAGCGCGAGCGCCTTGCGGTAGGCGCCGAGCGCCGACTTGAAGCTGCCCCGGGCCAGCGCCGCGCGGCCGTCCTTGATGTGGTCCGCGTAGGTGGCCTTCTGCACCACGGGCGGCGGCGCTTCCGGCGTGGGCGGCGGGGTGACGGCGACGGCGCCCGCGTCCGGGACGGCGGCGGGCTCCGGCGTGGCCACCTTCACCGGCGTGCCCGCGTCGATCTGCGCGTCCGCGGCCTTCTGCGGCGGCGCGCCCGCGTCGGTCTGGGCGTCGGCGGTCTTCACCGGCGGCGGCGTGACAGCCGGCGGAGGCGTCGTCGTCTCCGGAGGCTTGGGCGGATCCACGGGCTTCGAGGGCTGCGTCACCTGGGGCTCGGTGGGCTTGGGCGTCTCAGCGCTGCCCGAGCCCTTGGAGATGACCACCGCCGCCACGGCCGCGACCAGGAGCAGGCCGCCCGCGACGTAGAGGCCCGTGCGCTTGGGCTTCATCGCGGCGATGAGCGCCGCGTCGTCCTCGTCATGCGTGGGCTTCGCGCTCGCGGGCTTCGCGGGGGCCGCCGTGGGGG